>JBDLUB010000001.1:0-32471 GCA_039805525.1 Pseudomonadota bacterium
TATAATTACCAGTTCGGCGAATTAGCTCAGCTGGTTAGAGCGACGGAATCATAATCCGCAGGTCCGGGGTTCAAATCCCTGATTCGCCACCAAATTCTGCCCTCAGCTTGTCTGGGGGCTTTGTTTTTGGACTGTTTATTGGTAAGGTATCTCGATGATTTCAAGAACATGGTGGATGATCTTTGGCTTTATTGCCCTTGGCCTGGGTTTTTACATGTACATTCGGGATAAAGACCTCATTGGTATTGTGATTGCTATCTTAATTTTATTTGGTGCCTTCTCGACTAAACCCAAAAAATAGTTTGTTATGGATCCAAAAACACGACGGGGGCGCGATGAAGTGGTTAAGCGTAAATATATTTATAAACCAGTCTTCATTATTTTTGGCATCCTAAATCTTTTAATCATTGCCCTATTTGTTATTTCTCTCTAGGTGATTTTTTAGTTCGTCCGATTTAGCTTCTAAGCTATATGGCTTAACCAGCAGCCAAACATGATTGGGCACCATGTTTTTCATCTTCTTTGGCAGTTCTCTGCGAAGATGCAATACCGTTTCAATGGCTTTCATCTCCACCCGCGCTCTTGCGAACTCAAGCCCCCTGGGTCCAATCTTTGGCATGAGCCACCCGACGATGGGTCTTAACCAATTGGGCATCTGTCGCAGCGGCAAACCGCCAGCTGCTAACTCAACGTTTTTCATAAATCCTTTGACCGGACCCACACGATTACCAGCACTCTCTGGTTCGGTTAGTTTGATTTGATTGCCTAATAAATTTAGTAGTTCCTCTCCCTGTTGATTGCGCACAATTAACCATTGCTCGCCAGAGCCGCCCATGTAGCCAACCGTGATATCGGAGAGAGCATTGGTATAATCCACGCAGGTTCTACACGTCAATGGGAAAAAATCAGGTCTAAGCTTGGATAACGGCAGCATCAAAAATGGAATTGTTTTTTTTCGTCCATCTTGATATCTCAACTCCACATGGTAGTCGGCTCTAAACTCTAAATAAGTGATCTCTTCTGGGCTCTCATCAATCAGTTGTAAAAACTCATGAAAGTTCTCAGTGCTGGTATTGTCTGAACAGGGTGTGCCAATCACATAGAGTTTCTTTAGGTTTAACTCTTTTTCTAAGGCCCTCAAGGCATAGACCTGGCAAGGAATGCCAATCACTCCAAGCCGTTGGTAATTTCTTTCTCTTGCGACGTCAAGAAGCGCTAGAAGCGGGGCGTATCCCATCCGCATACCCCGTGCTTGATGAAGCTCTTTAGCATCAGTGATCAAAACAGGAATAGGTCGCCAGCGATCGTCAGGATCTGGTGCCATTGTTAATACGGCATCTACTAAATTGTTCTTGAGAAGTTGGTTAGCAATCGAGGTTGTGATTCCGGTCCACTGGGCACCCTCGAGCGGATCATGCATACTGGCTCGGTACATCTTGCGATAAACCCCAAAGAAGAGTTGATCGCCACTCAATGCTCGGTCTTTTCCATGAATTGCTTGCTCAAGGGACTCGTATTGAGGATCTATAAACTGACAGGCTCGACCACAGCGCTTGGGATCAGATGAACGAGAAATGCCACAGTCAGTACAGAGCTCGCGCTCGGGCGCATCGCTTTCAGTTTTGAAGAAAATAGTTCGCTTTTCGAGTGTTGATTTCAGAGTTGTCATTACAAAGACAAGGATAGCAAATTAATCGTCTATGATTAAATTTATGAAACCAACTCTATATAGCTTCTGGCGTAGCTCCGCTGCCTTTCGGGTACGCATTGCACTCAATCTAAAAGGGATTGAATACGATGTGATTCCAGTCCACCTTCGCAAAGGCGGTGGTGAGCAGCTCAAGGAATCCTATCAATCCCTCAACCCAAATGGCTTAGTGCCTCTGTATATCGATGCGGGCGTTACCTTGCATCAATCTGCGGCCATCATTGAGTTCCTCGAAGAAAGATACCCTAATCCAGCCTTATTACCAAAGAACATCGAAGATCGGGCCTGGGTGCGTGGTTTGGCACAAGATATCGCCGCTGATATTCATCCGCTGAATAATCTTCGGGTTCTGCGCTATCTCGTTGGCAAACTTGGGGTTAGCGATGAAGCGCGCGTAGCTTGGTACAACCATTGGCTTGAAAAGGGGCTCGTGAGTCTAGAAAAACGTCTCTCGAACAATCCGCGCGTTGGCCAATTCTGCTATGGCGATCAGCCGGGTATGGCCGATGCATTTTTAGTTCCACAAGTCTTTAATGCATACGATGCCAAAATCAATTTTGCTAGCTATCCAACCCTAAATCGGATTACACAAAACTGCATGCAACTGTCTGCATTTGTGAATGCGTCTTGGGAACATCAAATTGATGCGGAAGGAAAAAATCCAGAGCCTAGCTAGGCGTCATCCACCACACTAGGATCGATAGCGTAAATAAAGAACCTAGGGTAGTAATGAGTACGACCCTTGAGATCAGCGAACCATCGGCTCGGTAATACTGAGCCAGCATGAATGGACCTGTACCCGTTGGCAAAGCGCTGACTAATACTGCGGCATAAACCCAAAACGTCGGTAATCCCAAGATAGGATCAGCTACCACCCAAACAACGAATGGCTGCAAGATCAGTTTTACAAACACAAGACTCCAAGTGGTCTTTGCAGGTGCGGCAGTTTTTTGAACCAAAAATAATCCAATTGACACCAAGGCGCACGGGCTAGCTGCAGCGCCCAGAAAACTCACAAACTGGCGCAGTGGCGCATAGAGCTCTAATCCAGTGGTCGCCCATAGCGCCCCACAAAATGGTGCGACTAATAGAGGATTGGTTGCCAGCGATTTAGCAACCGTTTTAATAATTTCACCAAACGGTTTTTTGGCATGCACCCCGAGCTCAATAAAGATGATCGCCACTGCAAACAGTGCGCACACCACAATCAAAGTCGCAATCACTGCGGGCCCAAGTCCGCTTTCACCAAACGCAAGTAGCAGAAGCGGGATGCCCATATAGCCAGTGTTCGCATATGAACCGCTCAGGCTTTGAAAACTAGCAACGGTCCAATCCTTAGTCTGAATCCGGTAATAAATTAAGAGGGCCAGATAAACTAAAATGGCACCCGAGCTAAACGCAATAATGAAACCTGGTTGCCACAACTCCTGCCAATTACTGTGGGCAGTGAAGTCAAACATTTGAGCAGGAAGTGCGAGCCAAACTACAAACCGATTGATTTCGGTTGATGCGTTCGAACTTAATTTACCGGTTTTGCCACAAATGTATCCCGCCAGAATTAAGGCGAAGATCGGAATAATGACGTTAAGAACGTGCAGCAATGAAAACCTATGAAATTTTCTTGAGGGTTTTGCGGTAGCGGACAGCGTTCTCGACGTAATGTGAGGAGATGCGATTCATCTCAGCAATCTGCTCCGGACTCAACGTTTTCACCGCTTTGGCTGGCGTTCCAATAATTAGAGAGCCATCTGGAAATTCTTTTCCTTCGGTAACTAACGCACCCGCACCAACTAAGCAATTTTTACCAATCTTGGCACCATTAAGGACAATGGCATTAATTCCGATAAGACTGCCATCGCCAATCGTGCAGCCATGCACCATCGCCTGATGACCAATTGATACATTCTCACCCAAGGTAAGTGGCCAGCCATAGTCGGAGTGCAAAACGGCAGAATCTTGAATATTTGTGCCAGCTCCAATCCGAATCGGCTCGTTATCGCCCCGAATCACTACACGTGGCCAGACATTGGCATTTTTACCAAGATGAACTCGCCCAATGACTTCGGCAGAGTCTGCAACCCACGCCCCTTCTGCTAGCTCAGGGGAGATACCATCCAATTCATATATCGCCATCCTCTCATTATAGTGAGGCTAAATTACCAGTTGGACTCACGATCTGGAGTGGCAGAAATTTTATGAATACTAAGATCAGCTCCATCGTATTCATCTTCTTGGGACATTCGAATCCCAACCGATGCTTTAAGAAGCCCATAAACCAAAAATCCACCGGTTAAAGCAACCGCTACCCCCAATAAGCTACCGATTAATTGTGCAATAACATTGACACCGCCAAGCCCGCCTAAGGCTGTGAGACCAAATATACCTGCAGCGATACCACCCCACAAACCGCACAAGCCATGCAATGGCCAAACACCAAGTACGTCGTCGATCTTCCAACGATTCTGTACTTTGGTAAACATATAGACAAACAAGGCGCCAGCGACCAATCCCACAAAGAGGGCCCCCAAGGGATGCATCAAATCAGAACCTGCACACACTGCCACCAGTCCCGCTAACGGCCCGTTGTATGAAAACCCTGGATCGTTACGCCCCACAAACCATGCAGCAAGTGTCCCGCCGACCATGGCCATCAGAGAGTTCAGAGCGACTAAGCCGCTAACCTTATCGATGGTTTGAGCACTCATCACATTAAAACCAAACCAACCAACGGTCAAAATCCAGGCGCCTAACGCGAGAAACGGAATGCTGGAGGGTGGATGCGCTGCGATCTGACCCTCTTTTGAATAGCGTCCACGGCGCGCACCCAATAACAAGATAGCAGGCAAAGCGAGCCAACCACCGACCGCATGAACCACAATCGAGCCCGCAAAATCATGAAACTCATCACCTGTGAGATTTTTAATCCAACCTTGTATTCCATAATGTTGGTTCCAAACAATGCCTTCAAAAAAAGGATAGATGAAACCAACAATCACAAAGGTAGCAATCAATTGCGGATTAAACTTGGCGCGTTCCGCAATACCGCCAGAAATAATTGCTGGAATCGCTGCAGCAAATGTTAGTAAAAAGAAAAACTTGACGAGATCAAAGCCATTTTTTTGCGCCAATAATTCAGCATTTGAGAAAAAGTTGACCCCGTACGCAATGCTATACCCGATGAAAAAGTAAGCAATCGTGGAGACTGAAAAATCCACCAAAATCTTAATTAGTGCATTGACTTGATTTTTCTTACGCACGGTTCCAAGTTCCAAAAAAGCAAACCCCGCATGCATAGCCAAAACCATAATTGCGCCCAACAAAATGAATAGGACATCGGCCCCAGATTTCATCGCATCCATTAATACCCCTATTTTTGTTAGTGATTTTTCGGTATTATGTTTCGAAGTGGAGCAATACGATCGCAATATTGCACTCTTTCGGTGCAAATTATGTTTTTTAAGGGACTAATAATGAAAAAACTGTTTCTATTACTTGGATTAGGCGTATCTTTTTTAAGCACCCCAGTCATGGCTGAAAACAAAGCCTTAAGTACCCAAGAGCTCGTGAAGTACTGTCAGCTTCCTGCTAGCTCGGAATTTCGGTCGTTTTGTGTTGGTTACTCAACTGCGATTTACGATACCTACCTCGTAACCCGCCACCCAACGAATGCCAAACCGTTTATCTGCCTAAAGCAACCTGCACCCCCGATTGATACCGTCATTGCAGATTATGTGAATTGGGCAAAGCAAAATCAGCAATACGCTAATACCCCTGCAGCCGATAGCGCATTGCGTTACCTTGCCGGTCGCTTTCCTTGCGGTAAATAATTTTTATTTAGGAGAATTTGGTCATGAAGAAATCACTACCTATCATTCTTGGTTCCGCATTGTTGATTACGGGTTGCTCTAATATGGATACGACCCAACAGCGCACCTTATCCGGTGGCGCAATTGGCGCAACCGCTGGGGCGGTTGGAGCCGCAATCTTCCATAGCAACCCGATTTGGGGTGCAGTCGGTGGCGCAGCAGTTGGTGCAGCCTCGGGCTACGTGTACGACATGTATGAGAAAGACAAGCAAGCCCAATACAACAAAGGCTATCAAGCTGGTAAAGCGAGCTCTACCAACTCGAATAGCTCCTCATCAGGGTCAAAGTAATTCAGTATTAATTTCAATCGTGCCAGTAAGTGCCTTGTGAACAGGGCATTTATTGGCAATCTCAAGCAATCGCTCTGATTGCTCTGCATCGGTGATACCTACAAGCTTGATTGAACGCTTGAATTTCTCGATCTCGTTTTCTCGTTCAATATCCACTGTCACAATTGCATCCTGTAGATCCCAAGACTTTCTCTTGGCATACATTTTGAGGGTCATGCCTGTGCAGGCAGCCAAAGCTGCACCCAGATACTCGTGAGGCGATGGTCCTAAAGCATCACCGCCCTTGTCTTTTGCAATATCCGAGATAAAACGATCATTACCTACCTCTAGGGCCTGCTGAAAATTATCACTACCAAATCGAGATACCACTGCTCTCATACCCAATCCTTTATGCCAATAGCATTTGATTAATGCGTTTTACAAATCCTGCGGGATCCTGTAATTGACCCCCTTCCGCAAGCAATGCCTGGTCAAACAAAATTGTTGCCCAATCGTCAAATTGCTTATCCTCGTATTTTAATTTGAGAACGAGTGGGTGCTGCGGATTAATTTCTAAAATCGGTTTGCTATCCGGGGCCTGTTGGCCTGCGGCCTTAAGCATTCGTAATAAATTTGCGGAGAGCTCATGCTCATCAGCAACCAAGCACGCTGGCGAATCGGTCAGGCGTAATGTAACCCGGACATCCTTCACTTTGCCATCAAGGGATTTTTTCATACGCTCGATCAAATCCTTGTACTGCTCTTCGGTTTCCTTTTGCTCCTTTTTCTCAGCCTCATCGGCCAAGGCACCTAGATCAAGACCGCCTTTTGCAACCGATACCAAGGCCTTACCGTCAAACTCATGGAAATAGGACAACATCCACTCATCGACTCGATCCGATAGCAGCAGAACCTCAACCCCTTTTTTCTTGAAGATCTCTAGGTGGGGGCTATTCTTGGCAGCGTTATAGGATTCACCGGTAACGTAGTAAATCTTATCTTGCCCCTCCTTCATGCGACTGACATAGTCAGCAAGCGCAACCGTTTGCTCGGCAGAATCAGTGTGGGTACTCGCAAAGCGCGCTAATTTCGCAATCCGCTCTTGATTGCCGACGTCTTCTCCGATCCCTTCTTTAAGAACCTGACCAAACTCTTGCCAAAACTGAGCATATAGCTCTTTTTTAGCAGTATCCTCACTATTAGCCAACTCCTCGAGCATGGTTAAAACTCGCTTGGTTGAGCTCTCACGGATAGTTTTGACATCGCGTGATTCTTGTAAGATTTCACGAGAGACATTCAATGGTAAATCGGCAGAATCAATCACACCCGTGACAAAGCGAAGGTACATGGGCATTAACTGTTCAGCGTCATCCATGATGAAGACACGTTTTACATAGAGTTTGATGCCATTGCGCTTATTACGATCCCACAGGTCAAAATTAGCTTTCTTGGGAATGAATAAGAGTTGAGTGAACTCGCTACGTCCCTCAACCCGATTATGTGAATACGTTAGTGGGTCTTCAAAGTCATGGGAAATATGTTTATAGAACTCTTTGTACTGCTCGTCAGTAATTTCTGACTTGGGTCTAGCCCATAAGGCAGTTGCTTGATTGATGGTCTCAAACTCATCTTTTATAACTTGCTCTTTTTTTTCTTCGTCCCATTCCTCTTTCTGCATCTGGATGGGCAAGGAAATGTGATCCGAATACTTACGAATGATGGATTTCAATTTCCAAGAAGACAATAACTCGTCTTCGCCTTCGCGCAAGTGTAAGGTGATCGAGGTACCACGCTCAGGACGATTGATGGTTTCAATCGTGAATTCGCCAGCACCTTGAGACTCCCAACGCACACCCTCCGAGGCGGGTAAGCCCGCACGTCGCGTTTCCACGATGATGTTGTCAGCCACGATAAATGCTGAATAAAAGCCAACACCAAACTGACCAATCAGAGCAGCATCCTTTTGCTGATCGCCGGAGAGTTTTGCAAAGAACTCTTTGGTGCCTGAACGGGCGATGGTTCCGAGATTGGCAATCACTTCATCCCGGCTCATGCCAATCCCGTTATCACTGATGGTGATGGTTTTGGCTTCTTTATTGAAGCTGATTTTGATCTTTAACTCTGGATCGGACTCGTACCAATCCGGATGGGTCATCGCCTCAAAGCGTAACTTGTCAGCAGCATCCGAAGCGTTTGAAATGAGCTCTCGTAAAAAGATTTCCTTGTTGGAATACAAGGAATGGATCATTAACTGCAAAAGTTGTTTTACTTCAGCCTGAAAGCCAAGGGTTTCTTTTACTGTGCTCATCGGAAATGTCCTTTTTTGTTCAATTTTTGATTGCTTTACATATTGGGGCAGCTTAAGCAATTTCAAGAGCCTAAATCGTATCGATAATCGCCTACAATAGGGGTCCTGCCCCCAGCTATAAACCTGAGATCGGCGTATGAAAAAGCTTTATATCAAAACATTTGGCTGCCAAATGAATGAGTATGATTCGGACAAAATGGCCGACGTGCTTCATTCAGCCCAAGGCATGGACCAAACGGATCAAATTGAAGATGCTGATGTCATCTTGCTCAATACCTGTTCCATCCGAGAAAAAGCCCAAGAAAAAGTGTTTTCTGATTTAGGACGTTTGCGGGAGCTAAAGCAGTTAAAGCCTAACCTTTTAATTGGCGTAGGCGGATGTGTTGCCAGCCAAGAAGGCAAACAAATTATTAATCGTGCCCCGCATGTGGATTTTGTCTTTGGCCCACAAACCCTGCATCGTTTACCAAAACTAATTGATGAGCGACTCGCCACTGGTCAATCGCAAGTGGATATCTCATTTCCAGAAATTGAGAAGTTTGATCATCTCCCACGCTCACGTCAGACCAAAGGTTCCGCCTTTGTCTCCATCATGGAGGGCTGTTCAAAGTACTGCAGCTACTGCGTAGTACCGTACACACGCGGTGAAGAGGTATCTCGCCCCTTTGAGGATGTACTCACTGAAATTGTGGGCCTAACCGAACAGGGTGTGAAGGAAATCACTCTATTAGGTCAAAACGTCAATGCCTATCGCGGGCTCATGGGCCATACATCAGAGATTGCTGATTTTGCCCTGCTCCTCGAATACATGTCAGAGATACCGGGGCTGGAGCGGATTCGATTTACCACGAGTCACCCAAAAGAATTTACCCAACGCCTAATTGATGTCTATAACCGAGTCCCGCAATTAGTAAGTCATTTACACCTTCCCGTACAGCATGCCTCTGATAAAATTTTGTCGGCAATGAAACGAGGCTATACGAGCTTAGAGTTCAAAAGCATTATTCGCAAAATGCGCTCTGTTCGTCCCAATCTCTCGCTTTCAAGTGACTTCATCGTAGGCTTTCCTGGGGAAACCGAAGCTGACTTTGAGAAGCTAATGGATATGGTGACCGAACTGCAATTTGATAATAGCTATTCATTTATCTTTAGTCCTCGGCCCGGCACTCCTGCAGCCAATCTAGAAGACGATACGCCCTATGAAGTCAAATTAAAGCGCTTGCAACGTTTGATTGCGCAAGTTGATTCTCAAGCACTTACGGTCAGCCAAGCAATGTTAGGTAATGATGAGCGCGTCCTGATTGAGGGCTTAACGAGAGATAAGGCACATTTACTAGGGCGTACTGAGAACAATCGTGTCGTCAATATCGTGATCCCTGAAGGAGATGCTGATCAAAGCGCAGTCGATCAATGGATTGGACAGATGTTAGAGGTTAAGGTCACCGAAGTTCTAAAGCACACTCTACGCGGTGAAATTATTCATTCTTTGGTTTAGATTGATTAATGAGCCAAACCTTAAACCTTGATCTCCAGTTTGCTACGCAAGCCCTGCAAAATCAGGTTTTGAGGATTACGAGTTTGGCGCAAATTCGTAAATGGGCTGGGGCCTGTTTTCAATACAAGGCAATGATCACGCTTCGGTTTGTAAATCAAGCCGAGGCTCATGATCTCAATCTATTTTTTCGCGGCTTTGATAAGCCGACCAATGTTCTCACTTTTTCCTATCCAACACAGGGAAAATCGATCGAAGCAGACATTGTTTTATGTCTTCCAATCCTGCGCAAAGAAGCTAAAGAACAGCAGAAGCCGCTCGTGGCCCACCTCGCCCATCTTTTGATTCATGGCTGCTTACACGCCAAAGGCTATGACCATTTAAAGCCAAAAGATGCCAAACAAATGGAAGCCTTAGAGATCAAGATATTGCAATCGCTTGGCTTTGCAAATCCTTACTAAAAATGATTCGTTTGCTGGAGAGTCATCAAAATGTTTTATGCTGTCTATTAATTTATGTCAAATAGCCTGATTGATCGCCTAAGCGCGTTTTTTTCTGACCAGTCTTCTGATCCCAAAGCGCAGCGCAAAGAGTTGATTGAGACTCTTCGTGAAGCCCAAGCCGAAGGGCTTATGGATGCCGATGCCCTTTCAATGATCGAGGGAGTTTTTCAGGTTGGCGAATTATCCGCTCGCGATATTTTGCTACCTCGCGCCCAGATTGACTGGATTGATATCAATGCGCCCTTATCTCAAATCATTGCGGATGTGGTTAAAACTGGTCACTCGCGCTTCCCAGTGTATGAAGGCAATCGAGATCAAGTCATTGGGATTCTATTAGCCAAAGATCTCTTGCGCCATTTCACTGAAAAGGATTTTCAGGTTCGCGACTGGCTTCGGCCAGCTGTATTTATTCCTGAATCAAAACGTTTGAGTGTACTGCTCAAGGACTTTCGCAATAACCGTAATCATTTAGCTATTGTGGTCGATGAATACAGTGGTGTGGCTGGCATGATTACGATTGAGGATGTGATTGAGCAAATTGTTGGTGATATTGAAGATGAGCATGACATCGATGAGGACGCCGACAATATCACCGTCTTAAAAAATGGCGACTATCGTATCAAGGGCATGACCGAATTAGAACAGCTCAATGATGAGTTAAAAACTGACTTCTCGGCAGAAGATGTAGAAACCGTTGCCGGGCTAGTCATTCAACATTTAGGTCGAGTACCAAAATTTGGCGAGCGGGTTCGTATTGATGGTTATGAATTCGAGGTCCAACGTGCCGATCCCCGTCAGGTCCATATTCTTCTGATGCGCCGCATTGCAACCCCCAACGTTTCTACCACCGATTCTTAATTGCAAAGTAGTCGTCTTCAGGCCAATCCCGTTGTTTATGGCGCCTTACTTGTTTTTTTAGGGGTTCTCTTAGCAGTCGCGAGTGAGCTTCCCTTTAGTGGCTACATTCAAATTGCCATATTTGCTTATGTTCTATACATACTGGGCGGGAACGGCGAGGCAAAATCCAGTCAGGCATTTCGGGATGGATACTTACTTGGCCTGGGCTATTTTGTAATCGCTCTTTGGTGGATTTTTATTAGCCTACACGATGTTGGTGGAATGACAGTCTGGTTATCAAGCCTTGCTGTTTTCGCTCTAGCCAGTCTCATGGCGATCTATTTTGGATTAGCTAATCTGATTGCAAAGCAAGTTACTTATTCTGCGTGGCGATCTCTTGCGATACCTGCCGCATGGGTGCTAACCGAATATTTGCGGGGTCAGATCTTTACTGGCTTTCCCTGGATGGGATTTGCCGAGTCGCAAGTAAATGGTCCATTTGCCAATATTGCACCCTACTTCGGCGGCCTAGCCTGTACCTTTTTATTTATCTGGACCGCCTTGCAATTGAGTCGACCCCGACTACGAAATATCGTTGGCATCGTGGGAGTGGTTGTAATTGTCCAGATCTTGGGAATGTGGTCCTTCACCAGCCCCAAAGACTCACCCATCTCAGTGCGACTGATCCAGGGAAATTTTGAACAAAGCCTCAAATTTAATCCCGCTGAAATTCTCAAACAGATTCATTTTTATCGTGATGCAATTGTTAAAGCCCCGGCTGACTTAATCATTGTCCCTGAGACTGCATTCCCATGGCCCGAGGCAGATATTCCTGATCAGTCGATTGAACGCATTCAAACGTTTGTGAATGAGACAGATAGTCATGTATTACTTGGCTTAATTGGCAAAATTACTAAAGGCGATACTGCGGTTCAGTATTCCAATCGAGTCAGCGGGTTTTCTAAAGAGCAGTCGATCTACCGCTACGATAAACATCACCTAGTTCCTTTTGGCGAATTTATTCCTCCAGGTTTTCAGTGGTTTGTGGATGCTTTTAAAGTGCCGATGAGTAACTTTGCCAGAGGATCGATTGATCAAGCCCCATTTTCAATTCGTCCCCGCTCCAATACAGATCGCCCCCTTTATGCAGCCATCTCAATTTGCTACGAGGATATTTTTGGTAACGAAATCGCCACCCGAATTCGTAATAGCCAAGATCCAGTTAATCTTTTAGTGAATGTGACCAACTTGGCTTGGTTTGGCCAATCGCAAGCCCCCATGCAGCAATTGCGCCTCTCCCAATTGCGCTCTCTTGAAACTGGCCTGCCCAGTTTACGCGCCACTAATACCGGAATCACTGCAGTGATTGATGAGCGTGGACGAGTCATAGCAAGCCTTCCCCAATTTGTGCAGGGCGAGCTTGAGCTGCGTGTACAAGCCTTTGAGGGACGAACGCCTTATGTGATCTGGGGTAATTGGCCAATTTTGATCTGGGTACTTTTTACCTTGGGGATTGGCTATTGGCGAAGAACACGACCGAACTGATTTTTTAACAAGTCCTTGGTTTGCCGAGTAAAATCAAGGTCTTATCTAAAAAATCATTGTGTAGCATGCTAACGTTTCAACAAATTATTCTCAAACTTCAAGATTATTGGGACCAACAGGGTTGTGCGCTGTTGCAGCCTATCGATCTCGAAGTTGGAGCCGGTACCTCGCATACAGCCACTTTTTTGCGAGCCATTGGTCCCGAACCCTGGAAGGCAGCCTATGTTCAACCTTCACGCCGTCCCAAGGATGGTCGTTATGGTGAAAACCCAAATCGCTTACAACACTACTATCAATACCAAGTTGTTTTAAAACCAGCACCTGCGAACATCTTGGATTTGTATCTAGGTTCCTTAAAGGCTTTGGGGCTTGATCTGAAGCAAAACGATATTCGTTTCGTGGAAGATGACTGGGAGAACCCGACCTTAGGGGCATGGGGCCTTGGTTGGGAGGTTTGGCTTAATGGGATGGAAGTGACTCAATTTACGTATTTTCAACAAGTGGGTGGCTTAGATTGCAAACCCGTGTTAGGTGAGATTACCTACGGAATTGAACGTTTAGCGATGTACTTGCAAAACTGCTCAAACGTCTTTGATCTTGTCTGGACAGACGGTGTGACCTATGGTGATGTATATCACCAAAACGAAGTAGAGCAATCGCGCTATAACTTTGAGCACTCCAACACAGAGTTCCTGTTCGCAAACTTTAATCAGTACGAGAGCGAAGCAAAGCGCCTAATGGAGCAAGCGCTTGCACTACCTGCGTATGAGATGGTTTTAAAAGCAGCCCATACATTTAACCTTCTGGATGCGCGTGGGGCTATTTCAGTCACAGAGCGTGCTGCTTATATTGGTCGTATTCGCAATCTATCACGATTGGTCGCGCAAGCGTATTACGAATCACGCGAACAATTAGGCTTTCCCATGTTGCAAACCAAAGCGCATTAAGGCATTAATTTCTATATGAACCATCTCCCCTTACTGCTCGAACTATTTACCGAAGAGCTTCCCCCAAAATCACTCAAACGTTTAGGCGAATCCCTTTCACAATCGATTTACGAAAGTTTAAAGAAAGCTCAGTTACTAAGCGCCAGTAGCACCTGTGAGTCTTTTGCCAGCCCTCGACGGTTAGCAGTTCTCATTAGCGATGTATTGGATCAAGCGCCAGATTATCCGGTGCGAGAGAAACTGTTGCCACTCTCAATTGCCTTTGATGCACAAGGCAAACCCAGTCAAGCGCTTACTAAAAAGTTGGCAAGCTTAGGTCACTCTGATACTCCACTGAATCAACTGGAACGCAGTGGTGAAGGTAAAAATGAAGCACTTTATTTAAATATGATTGCCATAGGTGCGCGTCTTGAATCGACATTACAACAGGCCCTAGTGGATGCAATTCATCATTTGCCGATTGCAAAGATGATGCATTACCAGATTCAAACGCAATCAGGTGCAATTGAGGAAGTTCAATTTGCAAGGCCTGTGCACCGCATCATTGCATTACACGGATCGAAGACGCTTGCGATTCATGCCTTGGGAATTGATGCAAGCAAGCAAACTGAAGGTCATCGTTTTTTATCCTCCGGGATTATTACCATTGGCGATGTGCAGGAGTACGAGGCCCGACTTGAGGCTGCAAAAGTAATCCCTTCATTTGCCAAGCGCCGCGCTTACATTGAATCTGAGTTACAAAAGGCTGCCAACGGCCTGCGGGTTTTAATGCCAGACGCTCTTTTGGATGAGGTTACTGCCTTGGTAGAGTATCCGGCGATCTATACCTGCGAATTTGATCCTGAGTTTTTGAAAGTTCCTCAGGAATGCTTGATTCTGACGATGCAAACCAATCAAAAATACTTTGCTTTAATCAATCAAGATGGCATGCTAAGCAATCGCTTTCTCATCGTCTCGAATATACAAACGGATCAACCAAGGTCAATTATTTCTGGGAATGAGCGTGTTATTCGCCCCCGTTTGGCTGATGCTCGCTTCTTTTATCTGCAAGATCAAAAGCGCACTCTAGAATCACGCGTTCCTGATTTAGCCAAGGTGATTTATCACAATCAATTAGGAAATCAGTTACAGCGTTCTGAGCGGGTCCGAGCTATAGCCAATGAAATTGCTAGCAGCCTGAATCAAACTGGATTACAGCTTAATCTACAAGAGGTTGACCGGTCTGCACAACTTGCCAAAGCCGATCTGTTAACGGATATGGTTGGCGAGTTCCCAGAACTCCAAGGGGTCATGGGGCGTTACTACGCCTTAGCTAATCGTGAAGCACCCGATGTCGCTGCCGCGTGTTACGAGCACTATCTTCCTCGGTTTGCTGGGGATTTTCTGCCACAAACCTTAGTGGGAACCGTATTGGCGATTGCCGATAAATTAGAAACTATTGTTGGGATTTGGGGCGTCGGTCTTGCGCCCACAGGCGATAAGGACCCCTATGCACTGCGACGCCATGCCTTGGGCATTTGCCGGCTGCTAATAGAAAAGAATCTACCACTCAATCTCAAGCAACTCATTGGTCTTGCAAAGCAGCAGTTTTCGAATCTAGCTTTGAAGATCGAGATTGATGAAGAGCTTATCTATCAATTTATTCTGGATCGATTAAAAGCATATTTAAAAGATCAAGTCGTTGATGGAGCTACATTTAGCCCCTTAGAGATTGATGCGGTACTAAGTACCCATCCGCAAAAAATCAATGACCTAATTGCACGTTTATTGGCCATTCGAAGTTTTAATCAATTACCGCAAGCAGCTGCGCTCGCAGGGGCCAATAAACGAATTAGCAACATCCTGAAGAAGGTTGATGGTAAAGTGAATGTGGAGATCAACTCGAGTTTGCTCACCATTGCAGCTGAAAAGAATTTATATACCGCCCTTACTCAATTACAACCGCTACTCGATCAGAAACTCCAAGCCCAACAGTTGATTGATCTATTGCAAGATCTAGTCTCGCTCAGCGAGCCAGTGGATCAATTCTTTGCCGATGTCATGGTGATGGATGAGAATATTGAGCTTCGAAATAATCGTCTTGCTCTACTACAGCGCCTCCACCAACAAATGAATTTAGTTGCTGATATTGGCAAACTTGCATGACCGTTAAAGTCGATAAGCTCATTATTTTGGATCGTGATGGGGTGATTAACCAAGATCGTGACGATTATGTGAAATCATGCGATGAGTGGATCCCGATTCCCAATAGCTTAGAAGCGATTGCATTACTTTCTCAGGCAGGCTACACCCTGACTATTGCCACCAACCAATCGGGTATCGCACGTGGCTATTACAGCCTAAATGAATTGCATGCGATGCACCAGAAAATGATGGATTTGCTCAAACCACTGAGTGGCAGGATTGATAGTATTTTCTTTTGCCCCCATACTGATGCCGATCACTGTGACTGCCGCAAGCCTAAACCGGGCTTAATGCAGCAAATTGCAAACCGTTATTTAAAAAGTCCTGCAAATCCCGCATTGCCATTAAGCAATGTTCCTATCGTGGGCGATTCATTACGTGATCTTTTGGCAGGAACGGCTCTGGGCGCCAGTCCGCACTTGGTCCTAACAGGGAAAGGTCGCGATGTTAAGAGGGCTGAGTTACCTAGCAATACTCAGATCCATGAGGATTTGATGGGTTTTGCGCAATCAATTTTGGCGCAGTCATGATTTGGCTTCGTTCACTTCTTTTTTTTATTAGTCTTGTAACGTACACGCCGCTGTATGCAGTTTTCTGCTTAATTACATTTCCATTTCTAAATGAGCATGCTCGCTATCGCATCATTCAGTTCTGGGGTCGAAGCATTATCTTTTTCCTAGAATTCTTTTGCGGCGTTCGGTTTGAGGTTCTAGGAAGGGATAATATACAGGCAGTGATTGATCAGCCTGTGGTCATTCTTAGCAAGCATCAATCGGCTTGGGAAACGATCGCGTTCTTACAGATTTTTCCTAAAGAGCTTTGCTATGTATTTAAACGTGAACTGTTATGGATTCCATTTTTTGGTTGGGTGATTGGATTGCTGAACATGATTCATATCAACCGTTCGGACACAGGTGGCTCTGCAATATCAGTTGCCAATCAAGGCAAGGAGCGTTTAAAGGCGGGTAAGTGGATGATTTTGTTCCCTGAGGGCACCCGAACACCCGTTGGATCCCATAAGCCTTATCGTAAGGGTGGGGCCCGCTTAGCCGGACTCACGGGAGCAACCGTATTACCAGTCGCCCACAATGCCGGGCGCTACTGGCCACGAAATAGCTTTTTGAAATACCCTGGGCGCATTACAGTCTCCATTGGACCGTCAATACCCTCCCAGGGCAAATCTGGGGATCAATTACATGAGGCCGTAGAAACCTGGATCGAGGCTGAAATGCGACGAATTGACCCAACAGCCTATCAAGCCAAATAATCACTTCCCTGATAGCATCAACGCCCACTGAATATAACGTTCCACTGAAATATCTTGGGCGCGTGCTTTTAGATCCGTATCGGTCAGATTTAGTTGCTCAGCAATACTCTGTAAATTACTGCGTAACATTTTGCGACGCTGAGCAAAGGCCAAGGCCACAACCTGGCTGAGCGCATCCCATTGTGCTGGTGTTAAAGCAAAATCAGCACGCGGAATCATCCGAATCACTGCAGAATCTACTTTGGGTTGGGGCTCGAACGCAGTCGGTGGCACATCCAATAAGTAATCCACGTGGTACCTTGCTTGCAACATGACCGATAAGCGGCTGTACTCTGAATCGCCCGCTGATGCAGCAATACGTTCCACCACTTCAGCCTGCAACATAAAGATTTGTTCATCGACCCATGGAGCTGCTGCAATCAGATGGAATAGCAACGGCGATGAAATGTTATAAGGCAGGTTGCCAATCAAGGAGCAACGCTCTTTCGAAAGCTTGGCTTGCTTAGCCCAGCTAGCAAAGTCGAATTGAAGAGCATCTCCTTCGTGAATGATCAGGCCATCTAACCGCTCTCGCTGTTTTGCTTCTTGCCATGTCTGAACAATATCACGATCGATTTCAAGTACCTCAAGTTTTTCAAGTCGCTCGAGTAAAGGTCGGGTAAGCGCACCAAGCCCCGGGCCAATTTCAAGAACGTGCATGCCAGGTGTCGGATTTAAAGCATTCACAATCGCAGCAATTACTCCCTGATCGATCAGGAAGTTCTGTCCAAAGCGCTTACGTGCTCGATGCATCGTGATTCAATTTTGTAAGAGCCAACTCTCGTGCGAGTTGTAAAGCAGCAAACATACTCCGCCAATCCGCCCTACCATGTCCAGCAATATCGAGGGCTGTGCCATGATCAACCGAAGTCCTGATGTATGAGAGACCCAAGGTCACATTCACTCCCTTAGCAAAACTTGCAAACTTAAAGGGGGCTAAGCCTTGATCATGGTACATGGCCAAGACTGCATCAAATGAATGCAAGCGATCCGCATGAAATAAGGTATCGGCTGGATACGGTCCAGAAGCCAAAATCCCCTCGTGTTTAGCAGTCTCAATCACAGGAATAATCACTTCAAGCTCCTCGCGACCAAGATGGCCGTCCTCTCCAGCATGGGGATTTAAGCCGGTCACCGCAATGCGGGGCTTTGTAATCCCAAAGCGTGCCTGCAAATCTTTTTGCATGATTCTCAAGGTACTTAATAAAGTCTCAAACTGAATTGCACCGGCAACCTCACCAATAGGCAAATGGGTGGTGGCAAGAGCAACTCGTAAGGGGATTGCTTGCCCTTTGCCACTGAGTGCCTGGGGGATTTCACCGCACAACATCATGACGACCTGGCGCTGCTGATCAAGATCAGCCAAAAACTCAGTGTGTCCTGTGAATGGATGCTGCGGTGTATCCAAAATACTTTTTTGAACGGGTGCAGTGATGAGTGCGTGATGTTGACCAACTCGACATGAATCACTAGCCGCTTTTATCAAGGAAAGCACGTACTGCGCATTGGCTAAATTAAGAACACCAGATTGTGGTGGGTAATTTAGGGGGATATGTGCAACTTGGATTTGAGGCGGTAATATCTCATTTGCAAATAACTGCCGATCGCCAAATAAGCTGATCTCTACATCCGCATGATCTGCTACGAAGGCTTTGGCAGCTGCTAATGAAACTTCAGGGCCAATGCCAGCAGGCTCCCCAGTACTCAGTGCGAGCTTAACGGACTTGCTCATCCAGATTCAAAATCTTGACAGTCGCCGTATCGCGCAATTGACGCAACCAGTCTTGGTAGGCTTGCTCGAACTTACGCTCTCGAATGGCAGCTCGAGCAAACTCACGTTGCTTCTCAACCGTTAATTGTGCATCGCGCCGCTCGAGCACTTGAATTAAATGCCAACCAAATTCCGTCTTAACAGGATCGCTCACTTCGCCGATTTGTAAGCGGTTCATGGCAATCTCGAATGGGGGCACCAATTCGCCAGGACCCATCCAACCCAATATGCCGCCATTCTGGGCTGAGCCATCTTCCGAGAATTTCTTTGCCAAAGACTCAAAATCAGCGGTCTTAGCACGAATCTGATCACGATAACCTTGTAGGCGTCGCTCAACATCGGCGTCTTGCAATCCTTGACGATGACGAATCAAGATATGTCGCGCTAGTGTTTGCGTAACAATCATATTTTGTGGGGTGAGATCCGCCGGATTAGCATTACTAGTCGCTGCGCGGGCCCCCGTACCGCTGGAACGTCGATCCATGACTTTTAGTACATGAAAGCCGGCTGGGCTTCGTACTACTGATGGTGCCACTTGGCCAGGGCCAAGATTTCTTACAGCCTCAACAAAGATTTGAGGTAAACGATCTTGGGTCCGATAGCCAAGATCCTGAAACTTAATTCGAGAGTTCTCTTTATTGGCTTGAGCGGCCAGTTGCATAAAATCAGCGTCCCCGCGTGCTTCTTTTAATAATGCTTCAGCACGCTTTCTGGCATCAGCTTGAGCGCTAGGGCCAGCTCCGTCTTCTACCGGAATAAAAATTTGAGCAACTGCAATCTCTTCGGGGCCTGAGCCTGCTGCAGCAGGCTCTGCTCCGCGACGCTGCATCTGCTCAACAATAAAGTTATCGATTTCAGCATCGGAGATCTTAATTTGTGAGTCAACCTCTCGTTCTCGTAAACGCGCTTTTAGAACATCTTCACGCAACAACTCCCGATAGCGCTGAAAACTCATGCCTGATTTGGTAACTGTCTCCCGAAATTCATTGAAGGTCAACTTATTCCGAGTTGCAATGTCTTCAATAATCTTATTGAGCTCTTTATCGTTAACGGCTAAACCAGTTTGCTCAGCTTCCTGAATTTGAATCTTCTCTAAGATCAAGTTTTCGAGCACTTGCTTACGCAGCTCGCTACCCTCTGGCAGTTTTTTTCCGCCAGCTGGTGCTTGCTTTTGGATCGAGGCAATCCGATCATCAATTTCCTTGCGCGTTACAACCCCAGTGTTAACAACCGCCACTACGCCATCAATGTTTACGATCTTAGGCTCATTAGGAGACGGATTATTTTGTGCACCTAATGGCTGACTAAACAACACGCCCAAGAATCCACATACCATCAAATAACGAAGCATGCTGAACTTTAGGAATGAATCACGACACAAAATCATTATTGATAATTTTCGTAGGGTGAAGGTGGCAAAGGCTTGGCTACTGGTTGGTACCCAGGAACGTTCAGACGCATCACATCGACTGGATTATTTCCAACACTAGCAAAACCTCTAAATTCTAATTGAAAAAGGACTTGGGTAGTGGTGATCTGGGAGGTATTACGGGCTTGCGAGTATGCAAACCGAGCGGTCCAACAATCTGCGTCATACTGCAATCCCACTAAGGTATTTAAGGTCTTCGCTGTTAAGGCATCGTATCCCCAACGGCCTAATACGCGATATTTTTTAAATATTGGCCACTCGCCAAACGCATTGTATTGATCGGTCTGAGTCACACCAGAGTTCGTGCCATCGGTTGGTGGATTCCAAACATTACGGTAGGCAAAATTAAGACTACGGCCTGGAGTCGGTCGCCACCCAGCACCCACGCTACTTTGTACAAAGCGGTTAAGTTGCGTGTTGTACTGTCCAAACAAATCAACGTTAAAGTTTCCCAGCAAACGAATCGTACTAGCGCCCAAGGTATCGGAATAACGTGTTGGGTTTTGGATCGTACCGTTCAAACCCACCCGTTGACCTGTGAAGTCTTGGCGTTGGGCCAACGTTACCGTAGCTCGCTCGGCACCGGTATTTGTTTCTAAAACACGACTAGTCAAGCCCATCGTTAATTTATTGTTATCAGCCACGCGATCATTACCCACGAAGGTGTTCTCACTAAATATTTGAGTAATACCGAAGCCAGCATCAGCAGTATCAAAGAGCGGGGTCTGTGCCTGACTTTGGAATGGTGTATATACATAAAATGCACGTGGCTCCATGGTCACAATCATGTCGCGCCCAAAGAAACCCTTCATCTCTCTTGCATCACGCTCAAACGCCAAACCAGAATCCAAACTAAAAGTTGGCAAGGCAAATCCTTGAATAGGTTGATTTAAGGATTGATTAATCGAAGTCGATGGACTATTAGTGAGCACCCCAGAATATTGATTGGCCTGAAAACTTAACTTGGGTCTCAAGAAATATCCTGGGGTAATTTGTGGCAAGGCGATACTACCCCGAATCACCGTTCGATCAGCCTGACTAAATGACCCCCCCTGTGGCATGCCAGAGGCTGGTGCATACAGATTATTGGTGTTATATGAAAAGCGCGTAAAGTCCGCATTGAATGTAATGTCAGGAGTTCGATTAAATCCACCTGAGAACGATCCCGGGGCGCCCAAGGCGCGCTGATTACGATAATTGGCGGTGACTTGGGGCAAGATGTTGTATGGAGAAGTAACAGGTGCTGTTGGGTCTGGCTGCAGGGTCTGAAAGGTCAGTGCCCGCGCTGTGAAATTCCAGTTTTTGATACCGCCATAATTGGTTCCCACTTCTTGCCGAAACTGATTCGTGACTGCGCCGCCAATGCCATATGAAAAATCGATCGGATATAAGTTATCCGACACCTTACTTACATTCGCGTAACCATTCCACGCTCGGCCCAACATTTGTCGCTGTTGCCAGTCGTACTTCCAGCGATCGCGCCCTAAAATTTTGTCGTAGTTCATGAACTGACCGCTAAGCGTTCCTGAATACTTGGGATCAATGTAACGAAGATCACCGCCTAGCAATGTGCCGCGGTGGTTCATGAACCGAGGTGTAACGGTGAGATCGCGATTCGGTGCAATATTGACATAGTACGGCTGTGCAATATCTAAACCATTATTCGAGTTATAACCAATCACGGGAGCCAATAATCCGGAGCGACGTTGATTGGACGTAGGCAAACTAAAGTAAGGTGCGTAGGCAATCGGCACATCAAAGAAACGCATCACACCATTGCGCCCAGTCATTTGTTTCTGTTCTTGATCAACCTCAATCTGACTAGCCGTGAAATACCAATCTAAATTATCTGGACTGCAAGTGGTATAGGTGGCTTTATCAAAGATAAATACATCGGCTGACTCAATCGTTAGCCTATTCGCTTGACCACGCCCGCGCACATCCCGAAGCTCATAGTTCGGTTTATCCATCTCGCCTTCGCGTGCATCAACCTTAAAGCGTGCGCGGGGTCCTGAGAACTGAGTATTTCCTTTAATAAGCTCAACATTGCCAATTAAATTTGCAATATCTGTATCGGGATCGTAATTAATTTCATCGGCCTTGATGATGGTGTTGTTCCGACGAATTTGAGCGCGCCCCTTCAAATTCATTTGACGATCAACCACCCCATCAATTTCATCGCTAAAGGTGAAGGTCAAGGCCTCACTATCTGGAATCGGTTTACCAACCCGTAATTGATCATCTAACTTTAAGACCGTGACTTCGGCACGACTAGGAACTAAGGTGGTGGTCGGGAGCGATCCAACTGGTAATGGTCGAAGTGGCTCGCCAATCGGAACCGGCGCTTGCTTTTGTAACTCCTGCTGAGTCTGGTTTTGTTGTGACGATGGTAATAATGGTGAAATCGTATTAACAACTGAGCCTAAGTTTTGGGCCATCAGTGGCATGGCTAGCATTAGAGGGGTAAGCAATAACCCCCGGCCCAGGATCACGAGCGGGGTCTTTAAAGATGCAAGATAGGCGCTGATGCCGGCGCGAAGGCGATAATGACTCATGGATCCAGACAGCCCTTATTATACGAATCGATCATGCCTGACAATCGCTTAATTCAACTGAATCAATGGCTTGATGGCCTAGTGGGCCGTTGGGGGCTAGAGCCCACCAGCTTGGCCCCGGCTTCCGCAGATGCCAGCTTTCGGCGCTACTTCCGAATAAATAGCTCTCACCCACAATATCCTAGTCTGATTGTGATGGATGCTCCGCCCGATAAAGAGGCCGTTTTGCCCTTTATTCAGGTTGCCAATCTTTTAAAGGATGCGGGGCTTCATGTGCCCCTGATCCTCGAAGAAAACCAGGAAAAGGGATTTCTACTGCTCAGTGATCTGGGAAGTAAAACCTATCTGAGCGTCTTATCTCCCAATAATGCAAAAGCGCTTTACCGAGATGCCAGCCAAGCCTTAGTTCAAATGCAGCATGCTAGTCGTGAGGGCGTATTACCCCCCTACGATGATGCAACCCTGCAGCGCGAACTCGATCTATTTGATGAGTGGTATTTAAAACGCCATCATCAATACACCCCAAGTGATGGTGAGAGAAATGAACTTCATACCATTTTTCGGTTGATCAAAGAAAATAATCTCGCCCAATCGCAGGTATTTGTCCACCGAGATTTTCATTCTCGCAATTTAATGAATTGTTCTTCTAATAATCCTGGGATTTTGGATTTTCAGGATGCTTTATACGGACCGATTACATATGACATTGTCTCTTTATTGCGCGATGCTTACATTGAGTGGACCGAGGAAGAGGTGCTTGATTTCTTAATCGAGTATTGGGATATGGCCCGCGCAGCCGGCTTGAAAGTTCCGCCTGATTTTGCTGATTTCTATCAGGATTTTGAATGGATGGGGCTGCAACGTCATCTGAAAGTCCTAGGCATCTTTGCGCGCTTGTATCACCGTGATGGCAAAGCCAATTACTTAAACGACATTCCCTTAGTTCTCAAATACACGCGTGCAGTTGCGAGTCGTTACAGCTGCTTTAAGCCTCTTTTGCGGATTTTGGATCAGGTTGCAAAGCAGTCGTCTTAAACTGTTCACTATCGATGACTGTACAGAATCTACCTTGTCTTTTATTGGCCGCTGGTCGTGGGGAACGTATGCGCCCATTAAGCGACCATACTCCGAAACCCTTATTAAAAGTTCGTGGCAAATCATTGCTCAGCTGGCATCTAGAATCACTGCAGCGAGCTGGTATTCAACATGTGGTGATCAACCATGCCTGGCTTGGTAAACAGATCGAGGCGGCATTAGGTAATGGTCGTGAATATGGATTATCCATTCAGTACTCTCCAGAGGTAACTGCCTTGGAGACAGCCGGGGGAATCTGCCAAGCATTACCTATTCTCAACCCGGCCGACTTCTTTCTAGTGATGAATGGGGATGTTTTTAGCCCCAATTTTCCCATTCATGAATTGGTTCAACGTGTCAATCAACTCCGTAATCAAGATCAGTTATTGGCTCATCTTATTTTGGTTCCCAATCCACCCCATCATCCGACGGGCGACTTTTATCTTGACGGAACGATCGTACGCGGAGAGGAGCATTTGAATGCCAACTGTCCAAAACTGACTTTTTCAGGGATTGGCATCTACCACCGGAGCTTATTTGATGGCTTAAATCGGGGAGAAAGTGCTAAATTAGCCCCAATCTTACGCAGGGCAATGCTCAATCATCAAATCTCCGGTGAAAAATATTTAGGTTCGTGGCAGGATGTAGGTAGTCCTGAACGCTTAGCTGAACTAAATCGATCCTAAATCCATCAAGATGAATCGTCCCAACTCGCACAATCCGCTCATGCATGCCTGCCAACAGCGTCGTGATCGCTTGGCATCCATCATTCAAGCCAAAACAGGTGGTGGGGTAGTCATTCTAGGAACGTCCCCCGAAAAGGCACGCAATCGAGATAGCGACTTTCCTTATCGGCATGACAGCGACTTCTTTTATCTCACCGGTTTTGAAGAGCCTGCGGCTACTTTAGTGATGGTGGTTGCAAAATCCAGCTATGAGGCCCATCTCTTCTGTCGCCCCAAAGATCTCGAACGCGAGATTTGGGATGGATACCGCTTAGGCCCCCAAGAAGCGCCCTCCCATTTACTCATAGATGCTGCATACCCAAACTCTGAACTAGACCAAAAACTGCCGGATTTCTTAGCGGATCAAGATGCGGTATACATCAAACTGGCCGCAGCCTCACAAGATGATGCATCGATGCGGCAATGGATGAATGCGGTACGTCAGCGCGCCCGCATGGGGATCAATGCACCGGAGGTATTTCATGACATTGAAACTATTTTGCATGAAATGCGTTTGTTTAAGGGGCCCGAGGAAATCGCCATCATGCGACAAGCCGCAGCGATTTCTGCGCAAGCTCACATTCGCGCCATGCGCTCTTGTAAGCCCGGAAAACGTGAATATCAATTAGAAGCGGAGTTGCTCTATGAGTTTCGTTATCACGGGGCCGAGAGTGTTGCTTATAACAGCATCGTAGCTGCTGGTGCGAATGCCTGTGTGTTGCATCACCGTGCAGGATCGGCTGAACTCATAGACGGTGATCTGTGTTTAATTGATGCTGGGTGCGAGCTTCATGGCTATGCCTCCGATATCACCCGAACCTTTCCAATTAATGGACGATTCAGCAGTGCCCAGCGCGCGCTCTATGACATTACACTCGCTGCCCAACAAGCAGCGGTTGATGCAACTCGTCCAGGCTATTCGTTTATCGATCCCCACCAAGCTGCGCTAAAAGTTCTGACTCAAGGCTTGATCGATGAAAAGTTGATTCGGATTAGCGAAGTAGGCTCTCTTGATAATGCCATTGAGACAGGAGCCTATAAGCGCTTTTATATGCACCGCACCAGCCATTGGTTGGGTATGGATGTCCATGACGTGGGATCCTATCGAGAACTTACTACTGTTACTCAACCTGATACTGAAAGACCTTGGCGCATTCTTCAAGAGAGTATGGTGCTTACCATCGAACCCGGTCTTTATATACGTCCAGCTGAGGATATTCCGCAGGCCTATTGGAATATTGGAATTCGGATTGAAGATGATGCTCTAGTGACCGCCAATGGTTGCGAACTCATTTCCCGTGGGGTCCCAGTTGATCCAGTTGAAATTGAATCCATCATCCGCTCTTAATGGATGAGCGTATGAACCCATCTCATGCAGTTGTCATTCAAGGCGGGGGTCCTGTCGGTCTTGCCTGCGCAACTTGGCTTTTACAAAAAAATCCACGTATTAGTCTAACCTTGATTGATCGCAATCCAGAGGATGATGAGCAAATTCAGTCAGGCGATCAACGTGGTATCGCGCTATCGCATGGCAGTAAATTATTACTGGATACGATCAACGCTTGGCCATCCAATTGCCCTGCGATTCACCGAATTCACGTCTCTCAGGTCGGTCGCTTTGGTCGAGCTCTAATGACGCGCGAAGAACTGGGGCAGGATGCCTTGGGTCATATTAGTCGCTATCGTGATATTCACCTGACCCTTAGAAAGTCACTGCGAGCTCTGGGGGAGCATTCACCTAATTTTGTATGGCATCACAACGCGGATGAAAGCTTCAATACACCACCAGCTGCATGCATCGTACATGCCGAGGGCGGGCTGTTTAAGCAGCAAGATTGGGTCGAGTCAGGCCGCGATTACCGTCAAGCTGCCCTCGTGGGCACTGTGGATGTTGAGCATCCAATTGCCCATCAAGCGTGGGAGCGTTTTACCGACGAGGGTCCGCTTGCGCTTCTACCCTCGCATCTTGGACCTAATACGCATAATCTGGTCTGGTGCGCCTCCCCAGAATCGAGTCAACGCCGACTAGCTCTCAGTGATGATGAGTTTCTCAATGAACTGGAGCATAGTTTTGGTCGGCGCCTGGGTCGATTTACTAAGATCGCTAATCGCCGTTTGTATGACCTTGGCTTGAACTACCGCAAAGAAATTTGCATTGATCATGAGGTATGGATTGGTAATGCCGCACAGACCTTGCATCCCGTGGCTGGCCAAGGCCTTAATCTTGGCCTACGCGATGCTTACCTAGTCGCTGAGAAACTCGCCGACCTCTTTAAGCAAACACAGGCAGTAACGCCTAATGCTGTGAAAACCCAACTGCTTGAGTATGCAAAAAGCCGCCAAATTGATCGGCGCGTAACGATTGGTATTATCGACTTCTTAGCACGCGTGTTCACGTCACCCTTACTCCCCATTCGGGTCTCGCGTGGCCTAGCACTAAGCGCTCTCGCCTGGCTACCTCCTGTAAAAGTTACTCTCGCCAAGCAAATGATGTTTGGGCGGCGCTAGATTGCCTAAAAATTAAGCAGTTGAGTAACGGGTGTGGTACAGTGGTGCCTCCAATCCAGATCCATTTCCCTCGGTATGCAAATCGGTCCTTACTCACTAGCCAATGCTCTATTTGTTGCGCCTATGGCTGGTGTCACTGATCGCCCCTTTCGACAATTATGTAAAAAATTAGGGGCAGGTTATGCGGTCTCGGAAATGATCGCCTCCAATGCCATGCTGTGGAATAGTGAAAAAACCTTGAGGCGCGCCAATCATGTTGGCGAGTTCAAACCCATTGCAGTCCAAATTGCAGGAGCAGATCCAAAGATGATGGCGCAAGCAGCTCGCTTGAATGTGGATCGAGGCGCTCAAATCATTGATATCAATATGGGCTGTCCGGCAAAAAAAGTGTGTAATGTCGCCGCTGGTTCTGCCCTCCTAAAAGATCAACCTTTAGTACAGCAAATTGTGGAGTCGGTGGTTCATGCTGTTGGCACTGGCCCTGATGCGGTGCCCGTGACACTCAAAATTAGAACCGGCTGGGATCGTGATCATAAAAACGCCCTAGAAATTGCAAAAATTGCGCAGGACGCTGGAATTTCGATGCTCACGATTCATGGGCGCACTAGAGCGGACTTGTACCATGGCAATGCGGAATATGAAACGATTGCGGCCGTGAAAAGCCGTATCAGCATTCCGGTGGTTGCTAATGGCGATATCAACAGTCCCGAAAAAGCGAAGCAGGTTTTGCGCATCACTGGCGCGGATGCACTCATGATTGGACGAGCAGCACAAGGCAGACCCTGGATTTTTCGGGAAATTGAGCACTATCTAAAAACGGGTGAACTCCTACCTGCCCCACGGATTCATGAAATTCAAGCGATCCTCAATGAGCATCTACTAGATCACTACGCATTCTATGGCGAGTACACGGGGCTGCGAACCGCGCGCAAGCATATTGCCTGGTATTGCAAAGGCTTACGCAACTCGCATGCGTTTCGTCACCAAATGAATAGCGCCGAGGATTGCAAAACCCAATTGCAACTCGTCAATGATTATTTTGATGAAATGAAGCTCCACTCGGATCATCTTTTATTTTTAGAAGCAGCCTAATTGACCCATTATGAAAAGTAATAAACATCCCGTTACGGAGTGCATTGAGATCAATCTGCAACGCTACCTTGATGACCTCAAAGGTACGCCGCCCAATGATATTTATCAAATGGTCTTGAGTGTGGTTGAAAAACCGATGTTAGAACTGGTGATGGCACATGCCAAACAAAACCAATCCTTAGCCGCATCGTATTTAGGGATTAATCGCAATACCTTACGCAAAAAACTTTTAGAGCATCGCTTAATCTAATTATGATTCGTACAGCCCTCCTCTCCGTATCCGATAAAAATGGTATTGTTCAGTTTGCTCAAGCACTGCATGGCTTAGGTGTAAAACTGATCTCAACTGGCGGTACCGCTAAACTGTTGGCCCAAGAAGGCTTACCGGTTACTGAAGTGGCAAGCCTTACCGAGTTCCCCGAAATGTTGGACGGTCGGGTCAAAACCTTACACCCAAAGGTTCATGGCGGCTTATTAGCTCGACGCGACTCCAAAGAACATATGGCCGCCATCGCCAAGTACGGGATTGAACCAATCGATCTATTGGTGATTAATCTCTACCCCTTTACACAAACGGTGAGTCAAGCGAACTGCAGCTTTGAAGAGGCGATTGAAAACATTGATATTGGCGGACCAGCCATGTTACGAGCTGCCGCTAAGAATCATCAAGATGTCACCGTACTCATCTCCCCAGCAGATTACACAATGGTTTTGGATGAGATGCGTCGCAATCAGAATGCAGTTTCGTTTGCAACCAACTTAGCACTAGCCAAAAAAGTGTTTGCACATACCGCCCAATACGATGGAGCAATTGCGAACTACTTAAGTTCTTTAGACGATACGCAAGATCATCAGAAGCGCCACCCCTATCCACAGACTCTGCATTTAGCATTTGAGCGCGTTCAAGAAATGCGCTATGGTGAGAACCCTCACCAATCGGCAGCGTTTTATAAAGACCTCGTACCGCCTGTTGGGAGTCTCGCTCATTATCAACAGCTTCAAGGTAAAGAGTTGTCTTTTAACAATATTGCCGACTCAGATGCTGCCTGGGAATGCGTTAAATCCATTAGTCGGGATCAAGCAGCATGTGTCATTATTAAACATGCCAATCCTTGTGGCGTAGCGGTAGCGGATACCGCAGAAAAAGCCTATCTAAAAGCATTACAAACCGATCCAACTTCTGCTTTTGGCGGAATCATTGCACTCAATCGTACCTGTGATGAGGCATGCGCTACAGCAATTGCAAAGCAATTTGTTGAAGTACTCATCGCGCCCTCTTTTACCGAGTCTGCCAAGGCAATTTTTGCTTCTAAGCAAAATGTACGTCTTCTCGAAATTCCGCTTCCTAACGAAGGGGCTAATCCTCTGAATCAATTTGACTTCAAACGCGTCGGGGGCGGTTTGTTAGTGCAGTCGAGTGATTCAAAGAATGTACTTCCCCAAGAATTACAGGTCATGACTAAACGTCAGCCGAGCCCCACCGAATTAGCCGATTTAATGTTTGCCTGGCGAGTCGCCAAGTTTGTGAAGTCGAATGCAATTGTGTATTGTGCCAATGGCATGACCTTAGGGATCGGCGCTGGACAAATGAGTCGGATTGACTCTGCCCGAATTGCAAGCATTAAGGCTGAGCATGCTGGCCTGAGCCTGAAAGGTTCTGCGGTTGCGAGCGATGCCTTCTTCCCGTTTCGGGATGGGCTAGATGTAGTTGTGGCTGCCGGAGCAACAAGCGTAATTCAACCGGGGGGTAGCATGCGCGACCCCGAAGTGATTGAAGCGGCTAATGAGCATGGCATTGCAATGGTGTTCACAAGCACACGACACTTTAGACATTAATCATGCGCTGGTTAGGTATCGATCCTGGCTTACGAACCACTGGCTTTGGAGTCATTGAACTTGAAGGCCAACAATTGCGCTACATTAGTTCAGGCACGATTGAGAGTGGCGAAGTTGCCTTAGGTTTACCTCATCGTCTTGGCATCTTATATCAAGGTGTCCAAGAGGTGCTCCTTCGCTACCAGCCCGATGCCGCTGCCATTGAAGAGATTTTTTTAAACGTGAATCCAAGATCCACCCTCATGTTGGGTCAAGCACGAGGTGCCGTAATTGCCGCCCTTGTTTCAACCGGCCTTTCGGTCTCTGAATACAGTGCGCGTGGCGTCAAGCAGGCGATCGTCGGTACTGGTCGGGCCAATAAAACACAAATGCAAGAAATGGTAAAGCGTTTACTCAAGCTCAAAAAAAGTCCATCACCCGATGCAGCCGATGCACTTGGGGTCGCCATTTGTGCGGCTCACCATCATCAGGTTCAAATGAGTAAAGCAAAGCGTTAAGATAGAGGCATGATTGGACGTATCCATGGCACGCTTATTACGATTTCAGCTCCTAAATTGCTGATTGATTGCCATGGGGTCGGCTACGAAGTCGACGTGCCAATGAGCACCCTGTATCAATTACCACCTGTGGGTCAAATGATCACCCTGCTTACGCATTTCCATGTGCGCGAGGATCAACAACAATTATTTGGTTTTGCCACCGAAGCCGAGCGCAACGCCTTCCGAGCACTCATCAAGATCAGTGGGGTTGGGGCACGCACTGCCCTAGCGGTGCTATCGGGCATGAGTGTGAGTGAGTTGATTCAAGCAATTGCTACCCAAGATCCAGGCGCCTTAGTTCGGGTTCCTGGTATTGGCAAAAAGACGGCTGAACGCCTTTTATTAGAGCTCAAGGGTAAATTAGCCCCCGATTTAGGAATTTCCCAGAATTTATCGGGTAAGCCCGATACCACCACTGAGGTGATTCAAGCATTAGTTTCCTTGGGATACTCCGATAAAGAGGCGCATCTGGCGGCTCGCCAAATCCCTGCTGATACGAGTGTCTCCGATGGAATTAAGATTGCACTCAAATCCCTTTCAAAAGGTTAAGTCGTGGCAATTCATACTGATAACTTAGATGCTGATGATGGTGATGAGCGGATTGTCAGCCCTGGGGCTGGGCAAGCCGAAGCCGTATTTGAGCGTGCCCTTCGACCAAAGCAGCTCGATGAATACGTTGGTCAAAGTAAAGCACGCTCGCAACTCGAAATTTTTATCAATGCGACCCGTAAGCGCAAAGAAGCCTTAGATCATGTTTTATTGTTCGGTCCACCCGGTTTAGGCAAAACTACCCTAGCGCACATCATTGCCCGAGAGCTCGGGGTTAATCTTCGACAAACTAGTGGTCCAGTATTGGATCGCCCTGGTGATCTTGCCGCACTTCTCACCAATCTAGAAGAAAACGATGTCCTTTTTATTGATGAGATTCATCGGCTCTCACCAGTCGTTGAAGAGATTCTCTATCCAGCTCTCGAGGATTATTCGCTCGATATCATGATTGGTGAAGGTCCTGCAGCCCGCAGTGTGAAGTTGGATCTCAAACCCTTTACATTAATTGGGGCAACGACGCGCGCCGGCATGCTGACAAACCCTTTGCGAGATCGTTTTGGGATTGTGGCAAGACTTGAGTTTTATTCGTCCGCTGAACTTACTAAAATTATTGAGCGTTCGGCTACCTTACTTAATGCCCAGATTGATCCCCAGGGTGCAAGCGAGATCGCGCGTCGCGCCCGCGGCACTCCACGGATTGCGAACCGCTTACTTCGCAGGGTTCGGGACTACGCAGAGGTGAAGGGTAGCGGAGTAATTACCAAGCCAATGGCCGATGCAGCTTTGGCGATGTTAGACGTTGATCCAATGGGCTTTGATGTGATGGATCGCAAGCTCCTTGAGGCAATCTTGCATAAATTTAATGGCGGTCCAGTCGGTATTGATAATTTAGCAGCAGCCATTGGCGAAGAACGCGATACCATCGAAGACGTGTTGGAACCCTTTCTGATTCAGCAAGGATATTTACAACGCACCTCGCGTGGTCGTATTGCGACTCGTCAGTGTTATGAGCATTTTGGCCTCAAGGCGCCAAGTAGCTCCGCAAACCTCGATTTGCTCGATTAGATGAAATTAATTTAAAAGCGTCACTTTGGCAAAGCGGCGCTTACCGACTTGGATCACGTAGGTACCCGCTTCTAATTTCAGGGTCTTATCACTCACGACTATCCCGTCAATGCGTACACCATGTTGCTCAATATTGCGATTGGCCTCCGAGGTCGATGGCACTAAATTAGCAGCCTTTAAAAGGGCAGCGATACCTAGCGGAGCCCCGGTTAATTCAAGTGCGGGAATGTCATCGGGTATTCCACCTTTGGCGCGATGATTAAAGTCTTCGAGCGCCTTCTCTGCAGCGGCCTGTGAATGAAAACGAGCCACAATCTCTTGACCCAATAGCACTTTGCAATCCCGTGGATTTCGGCCGGCAGC
>JBDLUB010000002.1:0-21339 GCA_039805525.1 Pseudomonadota bacterium
CTCTGTTTTACCAACACCCGTAGGCCCTAAAAACATAAATGAGCCATAGGGTTTATTTTCCTCAGAAAGACCCGCGCGCGAGCGACGAATCGCATCCGATACCGCACGAATGGCTTCATCTTGCCCCACCACGCGTTCGTGCAAATGATCTTCCATTTTGAGCAATTTATCCCGCTCACCCTGCATCATTTTTGAAACAGGAATACCGGTAGCACGCGAGACCACCTCAGCAATCTCTTCGGCGCCAACTTGAGTGCGAAGTAGTTTCGGCCGATTTGTATCTTTTTGCTCTGCTTTTGCCTCAGCAGCCGCCGCTGACTTCAGCTTTTGTTCAAGCTCCGGTAATTTGCCGTATTGCAGTTCAGCCACTTTCTCGAGCTTACCCTCACGCTGCAGCTTGGCGATTTCTGCTTTGACGCGGTCAATCTCCTCTTTCACAGAGGCAGCCCCCAAAGCCGCACCCTTTTCTGCCTTCCAAATTTCTTCGAGGTCAGCATACTCGGCACCCAAACGGGTGATTTCCTCCTCAATGAGGTCTAGGCGTTTTTTAGAAGCATCGTCCTTCTCTTTCTTTACCGCTTCACGCTCGATCTTTAATTGGATCAAACGGCGATCCAATTTATCCATCACCTCAGGCTTTGAATCAATTTCCATCTTGATGCGAGAGCCAGCCTCATCGATAAGATCAATTGCTTTGTCCGGCAAAAAACGATCTGTGATGTAGCGGTGTGAAAGCTCAGCTGCAGCCACAATCGCTGGATCGGTAATCTCAATGCCGTGATGCAGTTCATATTTCTCTTGTAAGCCACGCAAGATCGCAATCGTCGCCTCAACACTTGGCTCATCAACCATCACTTTTTGGAAGCGGCGCTCAAGAGCGGCATCTTTTTCAATGTATTTACGATACTCATCGAGCGTGGTGGCGCCAATGCAGTGGAGCTCACCCCGAGCCAGTGCAGGCTTTAACATATTGCCGGCATCCATCGCACCATCGGCCTTACCAGCTCCAACCATGGTGTGAATTTCATCAATGAACATAATGGTACGGCCTTCGTCTTTTGCCACATCATTAAGAACGGCTTTTAAACGCTCTTCGAATTCGCCGCGATACTTTGCGCCCGCTAGTAACAGTGCCATATCCAACACCAAGACGCGCTTGTCTTTTAAAGTTTCCGGGACTTCACCGTTCACAATACGTTGCGCAAGGCCTTCAACGATGGCGGTCTTACCCACGCCTGGTTCACCAATTAAGACCGGGTTGTTTTTGCTTCGCCGCTGAAGAATCTGAATCGCGCGACGAATCTCGTCATCACGGCCGATCACTGGATCAAGCTTGCCAAGTCGAGCACGCTCGGTTAGATCAAGGGTGTATTTCTTTAGAGCTTCGCGCTGCCCTTCAGCATCAGCTGAGTTCACCGACTCCCCACCACGAACTAAGTCAATTGCGGCCTCCAAGGCCTTGCGGCTCAGACCATTCTCACGAGCTACTTTGCCAAGCTCACCTTTATCGTCTGCCAAAACCAATAGGAATAGCTCGCCTGCAATATATTGATCGCCACGCTTGCTCGCTTCTTTTTCGGTTTGATTGAGCCAGCTTAATAAAGTTCGACCGACCTGAACATCGCCCCCAGTGCCCTGCACCTGAGGTAATTTAGCGATCATCGCCTCGGCAGCTTTTTCAAGGCCAGTAACATTAGTACCAGCACGGGTTAATAAGCTACGCGCGCCTCCATCTTGCTGGCGCAACATGGCAAGCAGCAAATGTTCGGGCTCAATGAACTGGTTATCGTTATTTAGGGCAAGGCTTTGTGCATCCCCCAGTGCCTCTTGGAATTTAGTAGTTAATTTATCTATCCGCATGATTTAAATGAATTTATTTACCAATTAATAAGTCTACTTAGAATATGGGGGTAAAACCCCATTATTCAAGTTTTTTATTTCAATGCAACGTGTGATGACTTGGTTCCTTTACTTACTCGAATGTGCTGATGGTAGTTATTACACAGGCATTACTAATCAGCTGGAGGGACGGATCCTTGCACACAATCAAGGGATTGGTGCACGCTATACGCGCGGACGGGGGCCAGTGAGGTTGCTAGAAGTAAAGAACTATCCTGACCGCTCAGAGGCCTCTAAGGCGGAGTGTGCCGTAAAACGTTTACCCCGAGCCCGAAAAAGAGCATTCTTTAGTAATCAGTCCTAGCTCTTAGTCCAGCGGGCCAAAGCTGCATCATCTGAAACACGGGCATCAACCCAGCGTGAACCATTTGGTGTATCTTCTTTCTTCCAAAATGGTGCCTGCGTCTTCAAATAGTCCATGATGAACTCGCATGCAGCAAAGGCTTCGCCACGGTGGGCGCTGGTGACGGCGACAAGCACAATCTGATCGAGCGGCTGCAAGGGACCTACCCGATGAATAATCAGGGCTTGATTCAAATCCCAGCGACCCTTAGCCTGATCAATAATTGACTGTAAGGCCGCTTCGGTCATCCCCGGATAATGCTCTAAGGTCATTTGCCGAACAGCAGTACCATCATTCAAATCTCGAACCGTGCCAACAAAAATAGCGACCGCGCCAACTGTGCCATCACCACTTCGTAAATTGGCGATTTCAGTTGTTAGATCAAAATCCCGCTCTTGAATACGAACCGGCATTTCAGCCTCCGGTTACTGGAGGGAAGAAAGCGATCTCAGCACCCTCCAATAGAGCGGTGTCTGCGCTGACCATTTGCTGATTGAGAGCACATCGCAAGACGCGATCCTTAGACAACACATCGGACCACGGCGCGCCTCGCGTTGTTAAGAAGGCGCGAAGATCTGTAATAGTTTTGATCGAGTCGGGAATCACAATCTCTTCTTGCGCCACACCTAGGCCCTCCCGAATCGAGGCAAAAAAGCGCAGATAGAGTTTCATGGCGATGGATTAATAAAGTAGTCCACTAAAGGGGATATATCGAACCATATCACCCTTTTTGAATCCCTGTCCGGCCGGACAATCAATCAAGCCATCCCCCCAAGCTGCGCTTGTCAAAACACCCGAGCTCTGATTGGGAAACAGGTCAAGGCCACCCTCTGCGTTCATTTTGACACGCAAAAACTCATTACGGCGATCTGGCTTTAACCAATCAAAATCCGCTCTCACCTGAAAAGATGGTGGCGTTAAATCAGATCGCCCCTGAAGTTTTAAGATAAATGGACGAACAAAAAGAATGAAGGTCACAAAGCTGGATACTGGATTGCCAGGAAGGCCCATAAACCATGCCTCGCGATTTGCCTGATTTTGTTTACGAACCGCCCCAAATGCCAGCGGTTTACCTGGCTTGATACCAATCTGCCATAAATCCAGTCGACCTTCCGCATGAACGGCTGGCTTAATGTGATCCTCTTCGCCTACCGAGACTCCGCCTGAGGTAATAATCAGATCATGATCTTCACTGGCAGTTCGCAAAGCTTGCCGGGTTGACTCCAATCGATCGGGAACAATCCCATAATCTGTCCCAATACATCCCATACTCCGAATAAGCCCCAATAAAGTGTCCCGATTCGAGTTATAAATACCGCCGGGCTTTAAAGGTTCACCTGGCAAGGACAACTCATCGCCAGTAAAGAATGCTGCTACCCTTACCTTCCGTTTAACAGGCAGCTGTGCATAACCAGCAGAAGCAGCAACGCCCAGGTGCTGAGGTCTTAAAACAGTGCCGGCCGATAAAGCGACCTTTCCGATACTTAAATCCTCGCCACGTCGACGAATCCACTGCCCTGCATTAGGAATGGAGTTAATTTGTACCAAATCTAATTGGGTCTGAGGCACGCAATCCTCTTGCATCACAACCGCATCCGCCCCTGGGGGTATCGGCGCACCAGTAAAGATCCTGGCAATGGTCTTTGGCTTGAGCGGCTCACCAACTGATCCCGCCGGGATGCGTTGATCCACTTTTAAGATCACCCCGGCAGCTGTAATATCCTGTGTCGCCACAGCGTAACCATCCATCGACGTGTTATCCAAGGGGGGCACGTCAACGGTGCTCACAATATCCTCAGCAAGCACCCGACCAAGCGCTTCTTGGGTGGGGACTGACTCTTGGGCCTCAACCGGCACAGGGTTCTTCAGTAAATGCGATAAAGCATCGGCTGCACTTAGTAGTGGTGGTTTATTACTAGAGCCTGAGGATGAGCTGATGGCCATGATCAATTGACGTGATCTTGAATAAAGGCTTTTACTGTCGGAGTACTGGCCGGCACATTCGTCACACGTTGTGGCTTATTTTTAATGTCACGAAATGCAGCTGGGCAATCCGCAGGGCGACCCAATGCTTCTTGGATCGTTTCTTCAAATTTAATTGGCAAGGCGGTCTCAAGCACTAACATCGGAATCCCTTCTTGCAAATGCTCGCGCGCCACTTTAATTCCATCAGCAGTATGGGTATCAATCATGACTCCGTAGCGCTGATCAATATCGCAAATCGTCTCCAAACGATTTTGATGCGTACTTCGACCAGAGACAAATCCAAATTTAGAAATGGTTTTAAATGCCGGATCATTCGATAAATCAAATCCGCCATCCGTTTCTACTTGTTTAAATAATTGGGCAGTGCGCTTGCCGTCACGACCAAGTAGATCGAAAATAAAACGCTCAAAATTGCTTGCCTTCGAAATATCCATCGACGGGCTTGAGGTATGTAAAGTTTCGGCCGATTTTCGTGCCCGGTAAATACCGGTTTTGAAGAACTCATCGAGCACATCGTTTTCATTGGTTGCAACTACTAAGTGCGCAATCGGCAAACCCATCATGCGGGCAATATGTCCCGCACAAACGTTTCCGAAGTTACCAGATGGCACCGCAAAAGAGATTTTCTCCTCGCTCGACTCCGTTGCCAATAAATATCCTTGAAAGTAATACACAACTTGTGCTAGAACACGCCCCCAATTGATAGAGTTCACTGTTCCAATTCGATATTTGGCCTTGAACTCCAAATCATTACTAACCGCCTTGACAATATCTTGGCAATCATCAAATACCCCGTCGACCGCGAGATTAAAAATATTGGAGTCTTGCAAGGAATACATTTGCGCCGACTGGAACGGGCTCATCTTGCCACGCGGCGACAGCATAAATACTTTAATTCCTTCTTTGCCTCGCATGGCATACTCAGCAGCACTTCCAGTATCACCAGAAGTAGCCCCTAAGATATTAAGCTCCTGCTTGGCACGTTTTAATGCGTACTCAAAGAGATTACCCAGTAATTGCATGGCCATATCTTTGAAAGCAAGGGTTGGGCCATTCGATAAACTTAAAAGCCCCAACTTTGCACCATGCTCCTCACCTAACCAATGCACTGGCGTAATGTCACTTGCTGCGTCAGTAGGACGACCATTGCAATAGACCTGCGGGGTATAGGTCTTGTGCAGTAATACTTTTAAATCATCAGTAGGAATATCGTCGCAATACAAACGAATAATTTCAAATGCCAAGTCGGGGTACGACAGACCCCTCCAAGAATCTAACTGCGCCTTAGTCACCTGAGGATAGTGAGTTGGTAAATACAAACCACCATCGGGTGCCAGGCCACCTAATAGGATTCCCTGAAAGGTTTGTTCTGGGCTTGCGCCTCGGGTTGATTGATAACGCATATGTAAAAACTGGGTCTAGGAAAGATTTTCAAGACGAATCTTCACGATCTCACCAATCACGGTTTTTAGATCTTGCATCTCTAACAAAGCCGCCGTCATATTTTTTTCTTTAGTCTCATGGGTCAGAATCACGAGATCGGTTTGGCTCTCGCCCTCGGCGGCTTCTTTTTGCAAGAGAGCATCAATCGATACGCCGTGAGCAGCCAAAATTCGTGTGATATCGGCCAAAACGCCAGCCTGATCAGCAACTGCTAAGCGCAAGTAATAGCTGGTTGTCACCTCTGCAATTGGGAGGATCGGTGTATTTTGTAGCGCATCTGGCTGAAACGCCAAATGGGGCACCCGATTTTCAGGATCTGCCGTTTGCAAACGCGTCACATCGACCAAATCGGCAATCACGGCAGAGGCTGTTGGCTCTGAACCAGCGCCCTTCCCGTAATAAAGAGTGGTACCTACCGCATCACCAAATACTTGTACCGCATTCATGGCGCCTTCGACGTTAGCCAACAAACGCTTAGCAGGCACCAAAGTTGGATGCACACGTAACTCAATACCACTTGGGGTTTTCTTGGTAATCCCTAAAAGCTTGATGCGGTAGCCCAATTGCTCAGCATACCGAATGTCGGTGGCAGAGAGCTTGGTGATTCCCTCAACATGCGCTTGCGCAAATTGCATCGGTACCCCAAAAGCAATAGCACTCATGATAGTTGCCTTATGGGCCGCATCAATTCCTTCAATATCGAAGGTTGGGTCCGCTTCAGCGTAGCCTAAGCGTTGCGCCTCTTTTAGGACGACATTAAAGTCCAAACCCTTATCGCGCATCTCAGAGAGAATAAAGTTAGTCGTACCGTTAATAATTCCAGCAATCCATTCGATCCGATTGGCACTCAAGCCCTCACGCAAGGCCTTAATAATTGGAATGCCGCCTGCAACCGCAGCTTCAAATGCGACCATCACTCCCTTGGCATGCGCTGCTTTGAAGATCTCATTACCATGTACAGCAATTAATGCTTTATTGGCAGTGACCACATGTTTTCCATGCGCAATGGCTTCAAGCACCAAATCCTTGGCGATCCCATAGCCACCAATCAGCTCGACCACAATATCAATCTCAGGATTCTGAATGACCTTGCGTGCATCGTTGACCACCTCGGCCTGGCCCTGCACTAGCTCTTGAGCCCTCAGGGTGTTTAAATCCGCCACTGTGTGAATCCGAATGCCGCGCCCTGCGCGCCGCTGTATTTCCTCTTGATTACGAGCGAGAACGGTGAAGACTCCGCTACCAACGGTACCAATACCAAGAAGGCCAACTTGAATAGGTTTCATCATGCTTTTACTGTGGTTGCTGCGACCGAATTGCTTACGTGTTTCATGCGATAGCGCTCAAGAAAGTTCGCAATCCGCTTGATAGCCTCACGCAAGGTATCTTCATGAGGCAAGAAAGTGATCCGGAAATGATCCGGTTTGGGCCAATTAAAACCAGTACCCTGCACCAAAAGAACTTTCTCCTCTTTGAGAAGATCGGCAATGAATTGTTGATCGTCTTTAATCGGATACATCTGTGGATCTAATTTTGGAAATAGATATAAAGCCGCCTTCGGTTTAGCAACACTAACCCCAGGAATCTCGCTCATGAGCTTATAGGCCAGGTCACGTTGACGAGTTAATCGACCATCCTTGGCCACTAGGTCATTAATGCTTTGGTAGCCGCCTAATGCCGTTTGAATCGCATATTGCCCTGGGACATTAGCGCAAAGCCGCATTGAGGACAGCATGTTTAAACCCTCAATGTAATCAGCAACCATTGCCTTATCACCAGACACAACCATCCAGCCAGAACGGTAACCGCAGGAGCGGTAGTTCTTTGATAAACCATTAAACGTAATCGTGACTACGTCGGTCGATAACGATGCCAGCGAAATGTGTTTCTCGCCATCAAAGAGCATTTTGTCGTAGATCTCATCGACAAATAAGATCAAATTATGCTGGCGCGCAACCGCAATGATTTCTAGCAACACTTCTTTGGAATACAAAGCACCGGTTGGATTATTAGGATTGATTACCACAATGGCTTTGGTACGCGGAGTGATTTTGGAGCGCATATCCTCAAGATCGGGCTGCCAATCCTTCGACTCATCGCACAAATAATGATGCGGAGTGCCGCCTGATAATGAAACAGCAGCAGTCCATAGCGGGTAATCAGGTGCCGGCACCAACACTTCATCGCCATTGTTCAAAAGCGCATTCATCGCCAGAACAATTAACTCAGAGGCACCGTTGCCAGTGTAAATATCATCCAAGGTAACACCCTGAATCCCTTTTTCTTGGCAATATTGCATGATGGCTTTACGAGCCGCAAAAATCCCTTTGGAATCCGAGTAAGCGGACGCATTTCCAAGATTACGAATCATATCGAGCTGGATTTCTTCCGGGGGGTCAAAGCCGAAAACGCCGACATTACCAATATTAAGCTTGATAATTTTGTGCCCTTCCTCTTCCATGCGTTGCGCAAGCTCAAGTACAGGGCCACGAATGTCGTAGCAGACGTTATTTAGTTTGTCGGACTTTTGTATGGGTTTCACAATCAGATCTTCTACAGGGTTAAGCCATTGAAATTTAGGGATAATTTGCTAGCTATAATCCCCTAATTATGACAGAGCCTCAGCGTGAAGTTACATTCTGACCCACAATCTAGCCAAAATACGATTACTGGCTACGGAATTGGCTTTATTGAGGTCAACAAAACCCCCTATTCACATGCTCTGATCGTTCAGCCCGATGGCGAAGTGATGGCGTGGCCGGTTGAAGAAAGCCCCGAGCTCACTGAAGATCATTTCTCGATGATTAGTACCTTACAACCCGAGTTAGTGATCGTGGGGACCGGCAAGAAACAGGTATTTCTGAACCCTAAGATTCTACAACCACTGATTAAGGCCAAAATTGGTTTTGAAATGATGGATTCCCAAGCAGCATGTCGCACCTACAACATCTTGATGGGCGAGGGGCGGAAAGTACTTGCCGCAATCATCTTGGAGAAAAATTAATCCGATGCTTGCTGAACGCCAACTCACACCGCTCAATGCAGTTGCATTGCTGATTGTCTTCGTCCTTGCGAGCATATTATGGTTTACCACCCTGGACTATCGGCATCTGATTCCAACGGATGAAGGTCGTTATGCGCAAATGGCCCGCGAGATGATGGTGAGCGGCGATTACATCACCCCCCGCTATAACGACTACAAATATTTTGAGAAGCCACCACTGCATATTTGGGCTTCAGCAATTACATTTCAACTCTTTGGACTTGGGGAATGGCAAGCACGGTTCTGGAGTGGGCTGACTGGTTATCTGACGATTTTATTGGTTGGATTTACTGCGGCTAAATTATTTGGGCGGGTTACCGGATACCTATCCGCACTTATTCTGCTATCGAGTCCCATGTGGGTCGTCGGCGGGCATTTCAATGCGCTCGATATGGGCTTATCGGCTTTTCTAAATTTGGCCCTATGCTCACTCTTATTAGCTCAACACGCGTATGAGCAACATCGCCCACAATCAGGTCGCCATTGGATGTGGGTTTGCTGGCTTGCAATGGGTCTTGCCACCCTATCAAAAGGACTGATCGGCATTGTGATTCCAGGAATGGTGTTATTTGCATACATCGTGACGCGCTTTGATTGGAAATTGTTTAGTCGCTTACATATTCTCAGTGGGTTACTAATTTTTCTAATCGTCACGGCGCCCTGGTTTGTTGCGGTATCGATACAAAATCCGGAATTTCCTCACTTCTTTTTTATTTACGAACATTTTGAGCGTTTTACTGCGACTGCGCATGGGCGCACGGCACCGGCTTACTTTTTCTTGCCATTGGTGGTAGTTGGCTTCTTGCCGTGGATGCCCCAGTTCTTTGGGTCCGCCTGGCAAACCCTCAAGCAATATAGAATCGGATCATTCTCGGCAGAGTGGATGCTGTGGGCATGGTTCGCAGTTATCCTTATTTTCTTCAGTATCTCGCGCTCAAAATTACCGGGCTACATCATGCCGGTCTTTCCAGCCTTGGCTATTTTGGCAGCTAAGTCAATAGCCGATTACTTAGAGTCGCATGCGCATCTTTCCATTGGCTGGCGATTGCAAACCTTATTTTTTGCAATACTCGCGCTCACCGGTTTCTTCTTTTTGTCCGAAATTGGTCACAATGGTCAGCCTGATGAAGTCGATGCGTATCAGGCTTACACCCTCTGGATTGTTGCCGCTCTGTGCTGCCTATTGGTATTTAGTCTGGTAGCAAGCCTGTTTGCTAAGCGCAATGCGCTACTTAGTATTGCTCTATTTGCTTTTGGCTTTTTCTTAACCGCCACCATTGCTGGGACAGGGCATGAGACTCTTGGTCGCGCCGTGTCTGGCTATGACCTGGCACAAAGGGTGAAATCACAAATCCCGAAGGATGCCAAAATTTATTCGGTTCGTTTACTCGATCACACCGTCCCGTTTTATCTTGAACGCAACACCATCATGGTCGAGTTTACTGATGAGCTGACCTTTGGTGCCAAACAAGAACCCCAAAAATGGATACCGACTCTCAATGAATTTATCATTGTCTGGAACCAAGATCCTAATTCCATCGCACTAATGCGCCCCGATCAATTCGTTGAGCTAGAAGGTCTCGGGCTACCCATGGAGGTACTGGGTCGCGATAGTCGACGGGTTGTGGTTCGACATCCACAAGAGCCTTTGCGACAATAGGTGGATGGAGCAAATGAGCCAGCCATTCATTCCCTTTACCAAGCCAACAATTGATGAAGCCACGATTGCAGCAGTAGCGGATGTGTTGCGCTCCGGCTGGATTACATCCGGCCCAAAGGTTTTAGAGTTTGAAGCGGCCTTGAGCCAGTATTTAGGTGGCGCGACAGTTCGTTGCTTTGCGAATGGAACGGCCACCATGAAAATCGCCCTTCAAGTTGCTGGGATTGGTCCAGGCGACGAGGTGATCACAACTCCAATTTCGTGGGTAGCAACATCCAATGTGATCTTGGCTGTGGGCGCGAAGCCTGTTTTTGTTGATATTGATCCAAAGACCCGTAATTTAGATCTTCGTCAAGTTAGCTCTGCCATTAATGCCAAAACCAAAGCTATCATGCCGGTATATTTGGCTGGATTACCTCTCGATATTGATGCGCTATACGCGATTGCAGAACATCATCAATTGCGCGTGATTGAGGATGCCGCGCAAGCACTCGGATCCTCGTGGAATGGATTGCGCATTGGCACAAAAGGTCGGCACGATTTAGTCAGTTTTAGTTTTCAGGCAAATAAAAATCTAACCACCATCGAAGGTGGTTGCTTGGTTTTTAACACCGAGCGCTTTGGTGAACATCAAGTGAGTCTGGCCGAGAAATTGCGGCTGCAAGGATTGGTGCGTCATGGTCCTGATGGTATGGAGGTCGATGTTCTGGGTGGCAAAGACAACCTGACCGATGTCAATGCTGTTATTGGTCTTCATCAATTAAAACAATTGGATCGCTTTCAAGAGCAACGCGTCGCTCTCGCCCGTCATTATTTTGATCAGTTCGAACAATCGGGTTTGAGCAAAATGGGTTTAGGTCTACCAATCGCCGATTTTGCAAATAGTAATTGGCATATGTTCCAGGTCGTACTACCCTTGGAGCGCTTGAGCCAATCACGCAGCCAAATCATGCTTGCCTTAAAAGAACGCGGTATTGGTACTGGGGTGCATTACCCAATCATTACCAGCTTTGCACTGTATCGTGAGCATGGGTACTCGGAGCAGGCAACCCCAGTGGCTAATATGATTGGTCAGTCCATCTTGACTCTGCCGCTTTTCCCCACCATGACCAATACTGATGTTGATCGCGTAGTCAAGGCACTACAAGAGGTTTTAGCGTAAACGCCTCTAGATCAGGCAAAATGTGGTCATGAATAGTTTTGCTCATCCACGTTTAAGTGTCGTGATCCCGGTATACAACGAAGAAGAGGGATTACAGGCCCTATTTGATCGCCTATACCCTGCGCTTGATCATGTTGCGGGTCAGTATGCACTTAGCTACGAACTTCTGTTTATTAACGATGGCAGTAAAGATCGGTCTGCTGCCATGCTCGCGATGCAATATGAAAAGCGGCCTGATGTAACGCGTGTGGTCTTATTTGCAAATAACTTTGGCCAACACATGGCAATCATGGCTGGTTTTGAATATTCACGTGGTGAATACATCATTACCTTGGATGCGGATCTACAAAATCCTCCGGAAGAGATTGGCAAAATCGTGCGCCAACTCGAAGAAGGACATGACTATGTTGGTACGATTCGAGAAAATCGCCAAGATTCCTGGTTCCGAAAGACGGCTTCGCGTGCCATGAATCGATTACGCGATAAGCTCACCCGTATCACCATGACCGATCAAGGCTGCATGATGCGCGGCTACCATCGCCGCATCATCGATTTAGTTCGGCAGTGTGAAGAAGCGAATACCTTTATTCCAGCCTTGGCGTACACCTTCGCTAACAATCCGACTGAAATTACCGTCAAGCATGAAGAACGGTTTGCTGGAGAATCGAAATACAGCCTGTATCAATTGATTCGTCTTAATTTTGATTTGGTCACCGGCTTTTCAGTGATGCCATTGCAACTCTTCTCAATTCTAGGCATGCTACTAGCGGGGGCAGCAGGCTCACTATTCCTCTTGCTTTTAATCCGTCGCTTTGTATTGGGCGCTGAAGTTGAGGGTGTATTCACACTCTTTGCACTAACCTTCTTTTTAATTGGCGTCATGCTATTTGGCCTCGGTCTCCTCGGGGAATACATCGGCAGGATTTACCAACAGGTTCGTCAACGGCCTCGCTATATGGTGAGCGCGGTCTTAGAGCAATCTAAATCGTAAATCTTGAATCAAACACCTAAGCGCGCAGTTGTTTTTGCCTACCATGATGTTGGTGTTGCTTGTTTGCAAGCCTTAATTGATGCAGGTATGCAAGTTGATCTAGTCATCACCCATGCCGATGACCCCAATGAGAGGATTTGGTTTGGCAACGTTCAAAAACTTTGTGAACAGCGGGGTTTACCGTGTCGAATCGTGCAACAGAATGAATTATTAACCCTGCTCCCCGAGATTAAGGCGATTGCACCCGACTATCTCTTTTCTTTTTATTACCGCTTTATGTTACCCACAGAGCTACTTGAGACCGCAACCATTACGGCTCTGAATATGCATGGCTCACTCTTACCGAAGTACCGCGGCCGCGCTCCTGTGAACTGGGCTGTGTTGCATGGCGAGACTGAAACGGGGGCAACTCTGCACGTCATGGAAGCAAAACCCGATGCCGGAGATATTGTGGGACAAGTGGCTGTTCCCATTGAAATTCATGAGACAGGCAAAGAGGTGTTTGATAAGGTCAGTCAAGCCGCAAAACAGGTAATGGAGAAGGTATTACCCCAGCTCATGCAAGGAAACCTGCCTCGACACGCCAATCGCTTGACAGAAGGTTCTTACTTTGGGGGGCGTAAACCCGAAGATGGTCGCATTGATTGGACCAAGTCAGCCATGTCGATTTACAACCTGATTCGAGCGGTGGCGCCGCCCTACCCTGGTGCCTTTACCGAATTGAGTGGAGAAAAAGTGATTCTTAGCAAAAGCTCCCTACCACTGGAACCTAGCGTAGACCTACCCCCCTCAATCGCAGCATTCCTCAAAAAATCTGGGTTGGGGATGCATCTCGTCGATAATCGTTACTTTGGCCTATGCGGCGATGGCAAGGTTCTTGAGCTATTTTTAGCACAAGAGTAGTCGGTCGTTGGCTTTTGAAGTTCATCAAGGGAATGGTGTTATGAAAAAGATTTTGATTTTGGGTGTAAACGGATTTATTGGCCATCACCTCTCAAAGCGCATATTGGAGACCACGTCGTGGGAGGTCTACGGCATGGATATGCAAAACGACCGGATTGGCGATCTTCTCAACCACCCTCGCATGCATTTCTTTGAGGGTGATATCACCATTAATCGTGAATGGGTGGAGTATCACGTTCGCAAGTGCGATGTGATCCTGCCGCTCGTTGCAATTGCCACACCAGCAACTTACGTTCAACAACCACTGCGTGTATTCGAGCTTGACTTTGAAGCCAATCTTCCCATCGTGCGCTCGGCAGTGAAGTATGGCAAGCACCTCGTCTTCCCGTCAACCTCCGAGGTCTACGGCATGTGCACAGATGCGGAATTTGATCCAGCCTCATCCAATTTGGTTTATGGCCCCATCAATAAGCCGCGCTGGATTTATGCCTGCGCCAAGCAATTGATGGATCGAGTCATCTGGGGCTATGGCATGGAAGGTCTGCGCTTTACTTTATTTAGACCATTTAACTGGATTGGCCCTGGTTTAGATAGTATTTACACGCCCAAGGAGGGTTCCTCGCGGGTGGTCACCCAGTTCCTGGGCCATATTGTGCGTGGTGAGCCCATTAATCTTGTCGATGGGGGCTCGCAAAAGCGTGCCTTTACATACATTGACGATGGCATTGATGCTCTGATGCGTATCATCACCAATGAAGGTGATATTGCCAATGGCAAGATCTATAACGTGGGTAACCCTAAAAATAATTACTCGGTCAAAGAGTTGGCTACCATGATGCTTGCGATTGCCAAGCAAATTCCGGAGTATGCGGTCACAGCTGATCGAGTCCAATTGGTAGAAACAACCTCTAAAAACTACTATGGTGCTGGATATCAAGATGTTCAAAATCGAGTTCCTGCCATCGAAAATACGATGACAGAGCTAGGCTGGAAACCTACTATTGCGATGAACGATGCACTAAGCAAGATATTTGAAGCCTATCGCCATGATGTCGATAAAGCACGACATCTGGTTGAATAGTACTGAGTCCCATGGCAAAAATTGCACTGAAAGTTGATGTTGATACCTTACTTGGAACCCAAGTTGGAACTCCAAATCTAGCTAAGCTTTTTGCAGAGCTCGGTATTCAAGCGACTTTTTTATTTAGTCTTGGGCCCGACCATACAGGTTGGGCATTAAAACGAGTTTTTCGGCCAGGTTTCCTGAAAAAAGTATCGCGCACTTCGGTGGTAGAGCACTACGGCATCAAAACCCTTTTATACGGGGTTCTCCTACCAGCGCCTGACATTGGCAAAACTGCTGCACATGAAATGCGCGCCGTTGATGAGGCCGGTCATGAAACCGGGATCCATACCTGGGATCACGTCTATTGGCAAGATCATGTGTATCAACGTGAGGCAGCTTGGACTCGAATCCAAATGCAAAAAGCCTATGATCGTTTTTGTGAGATATTCAAACACCCTCCGCTAACGCATGGTGCAGCGGGCTGGCAAATGAATGAAGCGGCTCTGATGCAACTGGACAATTGGGGTATGCAATACGCCTCTGATGGGCGCTCTGAGCCCAATCTTGCGCCTTACCGTATTCAATTTAGCAAAGAGCGAAGTAAGCATATTCAGTACCCCACCACACTCCCAACTTTTGATGAACTCATTGGAGTGGATGGACGGGATGCCTTTGGAGCGGCCCAGGCAATTCTTGGGCTCACTCAAAGCAATCCGAATGATCAAGTCTTTACCCTGCACGCTGAGTTAGAAGGACAAAAGTTGCTGCCTGCCTTCAAAGCATTACTCCAGGGGTGGATGATGCAAGGGCACGAACTAGTTACGATGGGTCAGTTGCACAAATCTTGGCTGGCAACTGGGCAACTCGATAAAATAGCGACTGAGCCATTTCAGTATGGCAGTATTGCCAATCGCAGCGGTGAACTGATGATCCAAATGCGCCATGCAACTAATTTCACATAACCATTGACGAGGGGAATTACGATGACGATTAAGATTGGGCAGACGATGCCAATGTGTGAGATTCCGGCAACCTCAAACCTCACCTTCTCGCCAAAAGCATATCAAGGGAAAAAACTAGTACTTTATTTTTATCCTAAAGATTCAACACCGGGATGCACGGTTGAAGCAGGAGAGTTTCGGGATCACATTGATGCATTTAATCAAGCCAATGCTTTGGTGGTTGGGGTGTCCCGGGATAATTTGCGCTCGCATGAGAACTTTCGCCAAAAATTAGGGCTACCTTTTGAATTGGTTGCCGATACCGAAGAAAAACTGTGCACGATCTTTAATGTCATCAAAATGAAAAATATGTACGGCAAACAAGTTCGTGGCGTTGACCGCAGCACCTTCCTATTTGATAGCAAAGGCGTTCTCCAAAAGGAGTGGCGAGGTATTAAGGTTGCAGGTCATGTTGCCGAAGTGCTCGCTGCCGCCAAGGCCATGTCCTAGGGATTTATACGGTACTTGCAAAGACATCAATTTGGGTTACAGTATGGCTATATGCACCGTAAGCGATGGATGCCATTAAACCCGCATCGGGGTCTATCTAGACCACGATGGGATACCGGCCCCCTTCTAAATCGTGCATATCACCCCGCCCTCTGCGTCACCCCTCAAAACCGCCTTTCGCTCTTCGTAGGCGGTTTTTTCATTTAGGAGAAGTTCTCGCATGCCATTACCTCCACTGCCCACCCAAATTGCCGATCAAGTCAATTTAAGTCGTCAGAAAACGCCGGATCTCAAAAATCCTCCCAAGAAGGTAAAAAAAGCACATGCGCCAAGCTGGGCCCAAGAGGTAGAACCCAATATTGATATGGACGATGATCTATCAGCTGCGGAGGCGGCATTAGAACAGATTAAGACCACTGCTCCAGCCCAACACCTGGAAAAGCAACTGGACTCTAAGCCAGAGCGGCCAAAGCGCACAGTGCGGACAGGTCCACCGAGTCTTTTTGTCTTAGATACCAATGTATTAATGCATGATCCGTCCTCACTCTTTCGGTTTGAGGAGCACGATTTGTATCTCCCCATGACAACCCTTGAAGAACTCGACAACCATAAAAAGGGAATGAGTGAGGTTGCACGTAATGCGCGTATGGTGAGTCGCTCGCTTGATCAACTCATTGCAGGTACCAGCGGTCAGCTTGACGAAGGAATTCCGCTAAATAAATTGGGTAACCAAGATGCTACCGGGAGGTTGTTTTTCCAGACCCAGTTTTCCACCGCCCCTCTACCCGAGGGGTTGCCCGAGGGTAAAGGCGATAACCTAATTTTAGGGGTGGTTCGTGATCTGCAAAAAGCCAAACCTCACCAAGAAGTGGTTTTGGTATCGAAAGATATCAATATGCGGATCAAAGCCCGAGCTCTGGGGCTTCCGGCCGAAGATTACTTCAATGACCAGGTCTTAGAAGATCGAGATTTAATGTACTCGGGTGTGATGGCACTCCCGAGTGACTTTTGGCCTAAGCATGGCAAGGCCATGGAGAGTTGGGCGGATAGCAAGAGCGGCACGATGTTTTATCGGGTTACTGGCCCGCTGGTGCCCAGCATGCTCGTCAATCAATTTGTTTATCAAGAAAATCTAGACGGTACAACGCCCTTTTATGCCATGGTTCGCGAAATCAATGGCAAGACTGCTTTGCTTCAAACTCTGAAGGATTATTCCCATCAGAAAAATAATGTGTGGAGCATCACTGCGCGTAATCGCGAGCAGAACTTTGCCATGAACCTCCTCATGAATCCAGACATTGATTTTGTAACCCTGCTTGGTCAAGCTGGTACCGGCAAAACCTTACTTGCCCTTGCTGCCGGTCTTGAGCAAGTATTGGATAGTAAACGCTATAACGAGATCATCATTACTCGAGCAACCGTTCCGGTCGGTGAAGATATTGGATTTTTACCTGGCACGGAAGAAGAAAAAATGCAGCCCTGGATGGGCGCTTTTGACGACAACTTAGAGGTTTTGCATCGAAGTGACGACACTGCAGGAGAATGGGGTCGTGCTGCTACTCAAGAACTTATCCGTTCTCGGATTAAGGTTAAAAGTATGAACTTCATGCGGGGTCGTACGTTTGTGAGTAAATTTCTGATTATTGATGAAGCGCAGAACTTAACACCTAAACAGATGAAAACGCTTGTTACACGAGCCGGCCCTGGAACCAAAATCGTATGCCTTGGGAATATCGCCCAAATCGATACCCCTTATCTTACTGAGGGCTCATCCGGCCTTACCTATGTGGTCGATCGTTTTAAAGGTTGGCGTCACAGCGGTCATATCACTTTGGCTCGTGGCGAACGTTCGCGACTAGCCGATCATGCTGCTGAAGCCCTGTAATAAAAATATACTTCGCACTGCCATGGTTGCACTGAGTGTATTGATACTCAGTGCTTGCTCAACCACACCAACTCATAAATCTGGGGGGGTTGTTACTAACCCGCGTATTGCCCACTTTAAAAACGATACAAGCGCCGGTAATGAGGGTATTTCGATCGCTGCAATGGGTTTAGTAGGAGTGCCTTATCGCTATGGCGGCAATACCCCAGCCGGCGGTTTTGATTGCAGCGGCTTAATTGCTTATGTTTATCAGAATAGCTCAGGCATCAAGCTACCAAGAACGATTCAGCAAATGAGTAATGTCGGTACCGGCATTGGTCAACAGCCCCCAGCTCCAGGGGATTTAGTGTTTTTTAATACCACCGGTGAGCGCTACTCTCATGCTGGAATTTATGTCGGCCAAGGTCGTTTTGTGCATGCGCCTAGCGCAGGTGGCACAGTGCGTCTTGAACGGATTGATTCGCCGTACTGGGCAGCGCGTTATACCGAGGCCCGTCGGATTACGAGTAATTAAAAGGGGCTAAACCCACCGCCATACGAAGGCGTATTGGGGGCCAAGTTATCGAACTTAGTGAACTGTCCTTGCCAACTCAGGCGGACCGTACCAATTGGACCATTACGTTGCTTGCCAATAATAACTTCGGCAACACCTTTATCAGTGGTGGTATCCGGGTGATACACCTCATCACGATAAATAAACAGAATTAAATCAGCGTCTTGCTCAATGGCTCCAGATTCACGCAGATCAGACATGACAGGTCGTTTATTAGGACGTTGCTCAAGACCGCGATTGAGCTGAGATAAAGCGACCACTGGGCACTGCAACTCTTTCGCCAGAGACTTTAAGGACCGTGAGATCTCAGAGATTTCGGTGGCTCTATTTTCTCCGCCGCCACCCGCGCTACCACTCATTAATTGCAGGTAGTCGACCACAACCATTCCTAGGGTGCCGCCATAATTGCGCGCAATGCGACGAGCTCGGGCGCGTAACTCGAGACAGGTTAGGGAGCCAGTCTCATCAATGAGGATTTGGGTATTACTTAGTCGCGCAATCGCATCAGTGACTCGTGGCCACTCATCATCGTTTAACTTACCAGTCCGCATCCGACTCTGATCAACTCGCCCAACCGATCCGAGTAAGCGAGTTGCCAGTTGCGCTCCAGACATCTCCATCGAAAACACAACGACCGGAAGACCTTCATGCAAGGCCACATTCTCAGCAAAATTTAGAGCTAGCGCCGTCTTACCCATCGAGGGTCTGCCAGCCACAATCACCAGATCCCCTTTTTGCAAACCACTGGTTTGTTTATCGAGATCAATAAAACCGGTTGCGATTCCAGTAATATCGCTCCCGCCATCGCGGTTATATAACTCATCAATGCGCGCAACCACAGCCTTTAAGAGAGGTTCGATTTCGAGGTAATCCGCTTTGCGACTACCCTCTTCACCAATTTGTAGAATGCGTGATTCCGCTTCGTCCAGCAAGGTACGAACCGATCGGCCCTCAGGCATGAATGCCGTATTAACAATACTGTCTGAGACCTCAATCAAGCGCCGCAAGATACTGCGATCACGAATGATTTCTGCATAGCCTTTGATATTGGCCGCACTTGGGGTGTTTTGCGCTAAGGAATTTAAATAATCGATGCCGATGAGATCCGCTTCAGGCTCATTCTTGATCGCCTCAAACACAGTGATCACGTCAGCCGGTCGGTTATCGCCGATTAAACGCTCGATGACCCGATAAATCAGGGCATGTTCGCTACGATAAAAATCCCGCTCGGAGAGGATACCGCCTAAACGATCCCATGCGGTGTTATCCAAAAGCAAACCGCCGAGAACCGATTGCTCAGCCTCGACGGAATGGGGTGGGACTTTGAGAGCCTGCACAACCGCATCACCAGGCCCAGGCATGCCTGGGTTCATTGGTACGGGACGGTTGCGAGGTTCGGCCATAGAGCTAGTGTACCGAAGTCAACTAGGCCTGCTCACCAATCACACGAATATTAATATCAACAATAACGTCCGTATGCACAGCAACAGCCACTGGGTGATCGCCGACCACTTTCAATGGGCCGGTTGGCATCCGAACTGCAGCTTTCTCGATTTGAAAACTCTTTTTCGCCAAAGCTTCAGCGATATCATGATTGGTGACCGAGCCAAACAAACGACCATCAACGCCGGCCTTTTGACTAATCTCCAACACTAAGCCTTTGAGTTTCTCACCAAGCGCTTGCGCAGCTGAGAGCTTCTCTGCAGCAATCTTCTCAAGCTCGGCACGACGAGCAGCAAAGTCAGCAATGGCTGCCTCGGTTGCGCGACGCGCTTTACGTTGCGGAATTAAAAAGTTACGAGCAAAACCATCTTTGACTCGAACGACATCGCCAAGGTTGCCCAAATTGGTTACCTTTTCAAGCAGAATAACTTGCATCGTGGGCTCCTAATTATTTCTTATGTTGATCTGAAAATGGCAGCAATGCCAAAAAGCGAGCGCGTTTAATTGCGGTATCCAACTGACGCTGATACAGCGCCTTTGTACCCGTTAAACGAGCTGGCGTAATCTTGGCGTTCTCGCCAATAAAATCCTTAAGCGTATCGACATCCTTGTAGTCAATTTGCTCAACGCCACCAACCGTAAAGCGGCAGTAACGCTTACGTTTAAAGAGTGGGTTCTGTGCAGGCTTCTTTTTGAAGTCTGTCTTTTTGTTCATTTTTCCAAAAGCCATAATGGTTTCCTATTTATTCAATGTGATCTTCGTAATATGAAAAACGAGGCGCTCATTTCGTAAAGTCTTTTGCGTTAAGAATCCTTCAAACACTGCTTCTGCTCCCAAATCCATCGTTAGCAACTCTTGATGAATCTCACCAATTGCCACTGCTTCAACATTCATCCGAATTTGCCTCACTTGATTTGCTTCACTTAACTCACCATCATGATGCAACTGACAATGAATCACTGGCAAACCGGCTGGGGTATATCGAATGGCGTCCTTGGCGATTAGAGAAGCAGTCAGGATGAGAAGGTTTGAACTACGCTTCACAATCAGACCGACTTTTACGAATCAAAGCCTCCTTTTCGACAATAATTAAGCTGCTGCCGGTGCGTCAGCTTGGGCAAGCTTACGAGCTTCCTCGCGCTGCACCTCTTTCATCATGATGGATGGCTCAGTCTCAGCCTTCTTCATCTTTACAATGAGGTGACGCAACACTGCATCATTGAATTTAAATGCATGCTCGAGTTCCTCAAGCGTTTTTTGATCGCATTCAATATTCATGCAAACGTAGTGAGCTTTAGCGAGCTTGTCGATCATGTAAGCCATCTGACGACGACCCCAATCTTCAATTCGATGCACTTTGCCACCATGGGTGGCTAGGATCGACTTATAGCGATCAATCATCGCGGGAACCTGCTCGCTTTGGTCCGGATGGACGATAAAAACGATTTCATAATGACGCATTAATCACTCCTTATGGATAAAACTGCCTAGGCGTCTTGCTTAATTCCGC
>JBDLUB010000003.1:0-14904 GCA_039805525.1 Pseudomonadota bacterium
CCCAGATGCTTTGAGTGCTCCCCGCAGTGATGCCTCGGCTTTATCCCAAATGGCATCATCCCCCACCCGCTTGGTAGGACGCAGGGCTAATTTCACAGCGACTTCTGTAAAACCAAAATCACGATAGACCGCTCGGACTGCTTGGTCAAAAGCGGCGACCTCCGCCTGAATCTGATCCTCGGTACAAAAGATGTGGCCATCGTCTTGGGTGAATCCACGCACACGCATCAATCCATGAAGTGCGCCCGAGGGTTCATTGCGATGGCATTGCCCAAACTCACCAAAGCGCAGCGGTAACTCACGATAACTATGCAAGCCTGAATTAAAGATTTGTACATGGCCTGGGCAGTTCATGGGCTTTAATGCATAGGCTCGGTTCTCCGACTCGGTCGTGAACATATTCTCTTTGTAGTTGTCCCAGTGGCCGGATTTTTCCCAAAGACCACGATCGAGGATTTGCGGAGCCTTGACCTCCTGATAGCCCTCTTGCTGATACACGCGGCGCATGTACTGCTCCACCTCTTGCCAAATGGCCCAACCTTTGGGGTGCCAGAACACCAGACCTGGCGCCTCATCCTGAAAATGGAATAGATCCAATTGTTTGCCTAAGCGCCGATGATCGCGCTTCTCAGCCTCCTCCAGCATATGCAAGTAGGCGTCTTGATCTTCCTTCTTGGTCCAAGCAGTACCGTAAATCCGCTGCAACATCTCATTCTTGCTATCACCGCGCCAATACGCGCCGGCGAGTTTCATGAGCTTAAATACCTTGAGCTTTCCAGTCGATGGTACGTGAGGGCCACGGCAGAGGTCGGTAAATTTGCCCTCGGTGTAAAGCGAGACCTCTTCATTTTGCGGAATGCTTGCAATGATCTCAGCTTTATAGATTTCGCCTTGCTTTTTAAAGAACTCAACCGCTTGATCACGAGGCATCACTTGACGAACAACAGGCTCATCCTTCTTTGCCAGCTCCAGCATTTTTTTCTCAAGCGCAGCAAGGTCATCCGGGGTGAAGGGTCGGTGATACGAGAAATCGTAATAGAAGCCGTTCTCAATCACAGGGCCAATCGTGACCTGTGCATCGGGGAATAACTCTTTAACGGCATACGCGAGTAAATGAGCAGTGGAATGCCGAATGATATCCAGACCCTCGGGATTTTTGTCGGTAATGATAGCCAATTGCACATCGCGATCGATCGTGTGACTCAGATCCACTAAGCGACCATCCACGGAACCCGCGAGTGCAGCTTTGGCTAAGCCGCTACCAATCGATTGGGCAACTTCAGCAATGGTCACTGGCGCAGCAAACTCGCGCTTTGAGCCATCCGGAAGAGTAACCGCAACCATACACACTCCATGCATAAAAGAGAATGCGCGTTCGTCCTAAACACTATGAACACAACGCGCATTACGATTTGTTTCGTTGGTAGGCTCGATTGGACTCGAACCAACGACCCCCACCATGTCAAGGTGGTGCTCTAACCAGCTGAGCTACGAGCCTATATTTATCAAGAGTTTATCACCGCCGGCGCACTTCGGTGACGCCGCGCAATCCCTCAAGCCCCGTTTGCACTAAACGGAGGGCCTCCGCATTGGAGATTTCAACGGTTAATTGAATATGCGCTATGCCTTTACGAACCGATTTTTTGAGATCAATCACATGGATACCAATCTTGGAAGTAATCTCAAAAAGTTCCCGCATGAGCTCGGGTCGATCAAGTCCAATGATGGATAAATCGGCAGGAAAAACGCGTTCTTTGTTGCTGCCCTGCTCTGGATTTAATTTGGCACTCCAGGCGGTTTGAATCACACGCTCTGGAGCACGCTCTAGCAGTCCTCGAAAGGTTTTACAACTGCGCCGATGAATCGATACGCCACGGCCCTGCGTGACAAAACCAGCGATTGGATCGGGGGGAACTGGTCGACAGCATTTAGCCAATTGCGTCAGCAAGGAATCTACTCCCACGACCAATACATCACCGCGCTGATTGGCTGCAGTTGCGCGCGTGCGTATCTGAATTTCTTCCTTCTTATCAAATACCTTATCCGGGCCCTTATCGAGCTTGCCATCACTTGCTTTGCTGGGCGCTTGACTTGCCTCATCGTCAAGGGCGTTGAACCAAGCCCGAACCCTTGCACGTGCCCGTTGTGAACGCAAATAGCCACGCTCGGGGTTGAGCCAATCCCTTGAGGGCCCACCTTGCTTAACAGAAATAATTTCTACGGTCTGGCCATTATGTAAGGGAGTATCGAGCGGCACCATGGCTCCATCAATCCGGGCACCGCGACAGCGATGGCCAAGATCGGTATGCACTGCATAGGCAAAGTCGATCGGCGATGAACCCTTCTCCAAAGCGATTACTTTTCCCAAAGGGGTTAGAACATAAATATGATCATCAATCTCGTGATGCTTGAGCTGTTCCCAGGCATCTTCTTTCCATGAGATTAATTGCCGCGCCCAGGCAATTTGGCGCTCATAGGCTACCGCAGCACTATGGGTTCCGAGATCTTTTGCTTGCGCCGCATACGCGCCCTCTTTATAGCGCCAGTGTGCTGCTAAGCCATACTCCGCCTGGCGATGCATTTCTTGAGTACGAATCTGAATCTCAAATGCAATCCCGTCCTCATCGATCACAACGGTATGTAGAGATTGATAACCGTTTGGTTTGGGCCTGGCAATATAGTCATCAAACTCTTTCGGTACCGGTTGCCAGATGTTGTGTACCAAACCTAAAGTGGCATAGCACGCCTTGACATCATCAACCAACACCCGAAATGCCCTCACATCGTAGAGATTGGCAAACTCCAAGGATTTACCTTGCATCTTTTTCCAGATGCTGTAGATGTGCTTCGGCCTCCCTTGGACATCAGCCGTGATATGAGCAAGCGATAGCTCGTGATTGAGGCGCTTGATGACATCCGCAATGAATTGCTCACGCTCTACGCGTTTGGCATCCAATAGTCCCGCAATTTCTTTATAGGTATCAGGCGCGACAACCCGAAATGCCAGATCCTCCATTTCCCATTTCATTTGCCAGATACCCAGGCGATTGGCTAAGCTTGCATCGATATCTAAAATCTCCTGAGCCCACGAAGCCTGTGTTGCAATCCGATGCTTTGAAATCCAGCGTAGGGTCTGTAAGCGCGACGCTAGATAAATAAGCACAACGCGTAGATCATTACCGAATGCCAACAGCATTTTGCGCAAGATCTCTTCTTGACCTGCTACCCGCGACTGTCCGTCGTGCTTAGTGAGCTTTGCTTGCGCCTGACGCAGACCGCGGTAACCAATCAATAAGGTAGCGGTATCCTGCCCGAGTTGCTTAATTAAAGCTTCTTTGCTCAGCGTGCTGTGTAAATGATGTGCAGCAATGATGCTTGCCTCATCCAAACGTAGCGTTTGCAAAATTTCTGCGACAGCATGGGAATGAGCCTCTTCAGGCTCACCAAACCAGGCGTCGCCCTCAAGCGCCTGTATGGGATTTGTCGATAACGGCAATACTGACTCGTTTGTACTCACAGCAATCAATCGTTATAAGCAGATAAGCCACTATAGAAAGAATTGGCGCGCAATGTCAATTTGCTCTTTTTTGATAAAGGCCGGGGCATGACCGGTATTGGGTATCTCAATACTCTTTGCATGCGGATTTAATTGACACATCTCGTCGACCGTTTGTCTCGACAGCAAGTCCGAGTCCGCACCACGCACAATCAAAATGGGGCATTTAATTTGCTGAAAACTTTGCCACATCGCTAGCTCACCCGCTTGAGCTAGGGCCGGCGTCACCGAAGCAAAGGGAACAGAAATAGCTGGGTCATAGTGCAAAATCCACTGCTGATCTTTTTGAATCAGCATGGGTCCATTGAGAAGCTCCCATTCGGCATCCGTGTGTTTTCCGAAGGGAGTACAAATCGATTTCAGTTTATCCATCGCTTCATCGCGATTGACATAGGAAAACGGTTTGCCAACATAGCTCGCCAACCGAATCAATGCGGCGGGCTCGATTCGTGGTCCGACATCATTCAGCAATAGTCTCTTAACACCGTTACCTGGAATAGCCGCGTACACCATACCAATTAAGCCGCCCATCGAGGTTCCAAACCAATTGACTGTATGGACTTTCAATTTAGCGCTTAAGGCCGTCATATCACTTACGTATTGAGGAACCGTGTAAAACATGGGATTACTTAAGTAATCAGAATTTCCTCGGCCGACGATGTCTGGACAAACCACAAAATGACGATCGCACAAGACCTCAGCCATTGCCCGAAAATCACTACCCCGTCGAGATAGGCCGTGCACGCAGTACAGCACACTCGGATTCTGTGGATCTCCCCAAGTATGAAACGCCATCCGATGGGTACCGGCTGGACTAGTGCATTGCACATAATCGGTATGACCATGATGGTCTCTATTGAGTAAGGCGGTATGACGCGCCTGCTCAACACTGGCTGGCGGCGATTCAAGTTCTTGTTTGCCAGCTTCCTCAGGCTGTAGCGTAATGTGGTCAATACCGTATGACTCTCGCAGCATGGTGGTCAAGTTTGCAAGGATCCGCGGCCACTGCTTAAATTGTTTGATCTCCACATGAGCGATTAATGCGGGATGGCCAGGGCTCATTTCCCAAACATGTAGATCGTGAATCGCCATAACTCCTTCAATATGGGTTAAATCTTCCCCCACCTTCACATAGTCAATATGCAGCGGCACACCTTCCATTAAGAAGTGATAGGATTCTTTGAGAATGGCAACGGTGGATTTTAGGATCAAGAGCGCTACAAAGATCGATAAGATGGGGTCGATCGGCATCCACCCTGTGAGCTGAATCACCACTCCCGATACCAAGGCGGCAATCGATCCCAGAAGGTCCCCCATCACATGTACCAGTGCAGCTCGGGTATTGACACTCTTTTGATCGCGTGACAGTACCCAAGCAACGATCAGATTTACGGCAAGACCAATAGCGGCAACAATAGTCACGGTCATTCCTACCACGGGGTGCGGGTCCTGAATACGGCTTATGGCTTCAATCGCAATCCAAATGACAAGACCAACCATCACCAAGCTGTTTACAAAAGCAGCAAGTGCTTCGGCGCGACCAAATCCAAAAGAATGCTTGGCGGATGGCGGACGTTTGGCAATGTATTGCGCCAGAATGGCAAGTCCCAATGCCGCAGAGTCAGTCACCATATGTCCAGCGTCGGACATCAATGCTAGGGAACCTGAAATTAGACCTGCAAAGAACTCAACGCATGCAAATCCAAGTGTGAAGAATATGGCAATCCATAAAAAGGATTGCTTGCGATCAGCTACCGCGTGGGTGTGACGCGCATCCCCGCGTTTATGGGCATGTAATGGCTCGCTATTCAATGAACCGCACTAGTATCAATGGGGGCGCCGGTCTTCGCCTGAATCTCTTCTTTGGTCACACCGGGCGCTAGTTCTACCAACTTCAATCCTTTGGGGGTGATATCGAGTACACCCAAATCGGTGATGATGCGATCAATCACACCTAATCCAGTTAATGGCAAAGTGCACTTGGGCAGAATTTTGATTTCTTCGGTACCGTCTTTTTTCTTCGCCACGTGCTCCATCAGCACCACGACGTGTTTCACGCCAGCAACCAAGTCCATCGCCCCACCCATGCCCTTCACCATTTTTCCAGGAATCATCCAGTTGGCTAAATCGCCATGCTCACTAACCTGCATTGCGCCCAAGATCGCGATATTGATCTTACCGCCCCGTATCATCCCAAAGGAGTCAGCCGATGAAAAAATAGCTGACCCCGGTAGGGTTGTCACGGTTTGCTTTCCGGCATTAATCATGTCTGCATCCACTTGTGCTTCGGTGGGAAATGGTCCAATCCCTAACAAGCCATTTTCAGACTGTAGCCAGACTTCCATTCCAGCAGGAACATGGTTCGCCACCAAGGTTGGCATACCAATACCCAGGTTAACGTAGTAACCATCTTTTAACTCTTTTGCAGCACGAGCTGCCATTTCATCGCGATTCCAAGGCATTGCAATTTCCTCTATTTAATCTTTTCGAATAAATGCTTATTTAGATAGTGTGCGTTGCTCAATCCGTTTTTCTGGTTGAGGGTTGAGCACAATCCGATGGGCATAAATACCGGGAGTATGAATTTGATCTGGGATGAGCTCTCCGTTTTCCACAATCTCTTCGACTTCCACTACAGTGATCTTTCCTGCCATCGCAACGACTGGATTAAAGTTGCGTGCCGTTAAGCGATAAAGCAAGTTACCTGCTTTATCCGCTTTCCATGCTTTAACGAGCGAGACATCGGCAACCAATGAGCGCTCTAGGATGTACTTTTCTCCATCAAATTCACGCTCATCCTTACCTTCAGCCACAATCGTTCCAACTCCGGTCTTGGTATAAAACGCAGGGATACCGCAGCCACCCGCACGCAACTTCTCTGCTAGCGTACCTTGAGGGGTAAATTCCAACTCGAGTTCGCCAGCTAAATATTGACGCTCAAACTCTTTGTTTTCTCCAACATAAGAGGCAATCATTTTTTTGATCTGCCGAGTCGCCAGCAAAATCCCCAAGCCGAAATCATCTACCCCAGCATTATTGGATATCGCTGTGAGGTTTTTGGTACCCAAATCTTTAACTGCAGCAATCAGTGCCTCTGGGATGCCACACAAACCAAAACCACCAACCGCGATGGTTTGCCCATCTTTCATGATGTCCTCAAGAGCAGCGCGGGCATTGGGAAATATCTTGTTCATTCGCCTAACTTTCTTTCACGTTCTTCAATCAGTACCGCATATCACCTAAATGATAACCGCTCTGCATGACCGATTCGTGGCTTAAAAGCACTAAACTAGCGCCATGAAAACAGAGGAATTACTTGCTCAATACGGCCCACGCGAGGCCATGGACTATGACCTCGTGATCGTCGGGGGTGGCCCCGCTGGGCTATCGGCAGCAATCCATGCCAAACAAATTGCCCAACGCGAGGGTCGCGAGATCTCAGTTTGCGTATTAGAAAAGGGGTCTGAAGTCGGCGCTCATATTTTGTCGGGTGCCATTATGGATCCGCGTGCACTCACAGAATTATTTCCCGATTGGCAAGCACTGGGGGCCCCGCTCGAGACACGAGTAAGCAAAGATGAATTTATCTTTTTGACCGAATCGAGCTCGTTCACGGTACCCCATCTTTTGCTACCAGAGTGCTTTAACAACCGCGGTAATTACATTTTGAGTTTAAGTAATTTCACCCGCTGGCTGGGCGGCCAAGCCGAGCAACTGGGGGTTGACATTTTTCCAGGTTTTGCCGCGGCAGACATTTTGTTCAATACTCAGGGTGCGGTCTGCGGAGTCGCTACCGGTAATTTAGGAATTCATAAAGATGGGCAGGTCTCAGAACAGTTTCAGCTCGGTATGGAATTGCGAGCCAAGTACACCTTATTTGCCGAGGGCTCACGCGGTCATCTCGGCAGACAACTCATCACTAAATACCAACTCGATCGCCAATCCGATCCTCAGAGCTATGGCATTGGCATTAAAGAACTCTGGGAAGTGACGCCCGAGAACCATCGCCCGGGTCTTGTGATTCATACCGCAGGTTGGCCGCTTGATCGTCAGACCTATGGCGGATCTTTTTTGTATCACTTTGGCGAAAACAAAGTTGCAGTCGGAATGGTGATTGGTCTCTCCTATCGCAACCCCTACCTTAGCCCCTTTGATGAGTTCCAGCGCTATAAATTGCATCCTGCGATTCGTCCGACCTTCGAGGGTGGTAAGCGCTTGGCCTATGGTGCGCGCGCTATTACTGCTGGCGGCCTAAATAGTTTGCCGCAAACAGTATTCCCCGGCGGCGCCCTGATTGGCTGTGATGCAGGCTACCTAAACGCATCCCGCATTAAAGGCAGTCATGCGGCGATTAAATCTGGTATGTTGGCTGCTCAGGCAGCGATGTCTGCACTTTCTGAAAATCGGGCAAATGATATTTTGAGTGCTTACCCCAGTGCCTTTAGAAATAGTTGGCTGTATACCGAACTCAAGCAGGCGCGTAACTTTAAAGCATGGATGTCCAGAGGTTTATATCTGGACACCCTGATGGTTGGTATTGAGCAGAAGCTATTTGGTGGGAATGTGCCATGGACCATTCACCAGAAAAAGGCCGATTACGAATATCTTGAGCCCGCTCGCCTGCATCAGGTCATTGAATACCCAAAACCCGATGGCAAAATTACCTTTGATCGACTTTCATCGGTATTTATCTCGAATACCAATCATGAGGAGAATCAACCAGCTCACTTAACTCTCAAGGATGAAAGTGTGCCGGTAGCCATTAATCTTGATATTTATGCGGGCCCTGAGCAGCGCTATTGCCCTGCCGGTGTTTACGAATACATCGAAGTAGAAGGTAAGCCCAAGCTACAAATTAATGCCCAAAATTGCGTGCATTGCAAAACCTGTGACATCAAAGATCCTACCCAAAATATTGTATGGGTTACCCCTGAAGGAGGCGGTGGTCCCAATTACTCAGGAATGTAAGGTATTAGGCTTGGTTTTCACTTGAGCGATTGCAACGCCGGCTAAGGCGCACGCCACCGCTGCCATACCAAATACCTGATTGGGACCCCAATGATCCCAAATCCAGCCTGCACATAAGCCGCCTAAGGTTCCGCCAAAACCATAGGCAACCGTCGTAAAGAGTGCCTGACCGCGCGCTTGCAAGGGGCCGCTGAACCAACCCTGAATTAATTTGGTACTCGCACTATGGTGTGCTGCGAAGGTAGCAGCATGCATTAGCTGCGCTAGGATTAATAGACTTGTGCTGGCAAAGTAGCCAATTAATACAAAGCGGATTACCGCAATCATGAATGTTGCTTGCAATACACTCGTTGGTGAATATCGTGACATGACCTTACTCTGAAAATAGAAGAAGATCACCTCCGCGGTCACTCCCAATGTCCAGAAAAACCCAATCTCGGATTTGCTGTAACCCAGATCTGCAAGGTATAGGGAATAGAACACATACAGCGCCGCGTGACCAAAGATCATGGCAAATGCTGAGACCAAAAACCAGCGCACCTCTACGCGCCGCAATACCGTGCGAAGCTCCCCGCGCACCAAGGGTTGACGCTCAATCTTAGGCTCTCGAATTAAAAAAGTGTCGATCGCCAATGCAATCAATACACCTAAGCCTAACCAAGGAAAGACTTCGATGCCCCACCATTGAAATACTTCACCAGCGAATAAGACCATGGCAATAAAGCCAATCGACCCCCATAGGCGCAAGCGACCATAACGATGGTCAAACGAGTTATCTTTAAATAAGGCGTGTACAGTCGCCGCCTCTCCTAAGGGCACCATGCTACTCAGAATAGTATGCAGAATAAACATCCAGACTAAAAATGGAATGTACTGCTCCAAATAGAAAATGACCAAGAAACACAGAACCGCGAGAACACCACAAAAACGCATGATGCCAACTCGGTTAGATAAATAATCCGAGAGCCAACCCCAAGAGAACGGCCCTAAGATACGGGTCACCTGCAACATCGACATCAAAGCAGCAATCTCGATTGCCCCAAATCCCAGTTCTGAGAAATACAAACTTGCATAAGGCGACATGAGCCCAATGTAGGCGAAGTACAAAAAGAAAAAGGCCCCGAAGGCCCAACGCGAAGACGCCGTCATGAATCCTTAGGTGCTACGAGAGGCAGCAATTGCAGGAGGGCTCACCGCAACATCACCGCACTGAGCACGATGACGTAAAGCATGATCCATCAGCACCAATGCCAACATCGCTTCAGCAATTGGCGCAGCACGAATTCCGACGCAGGGATCATGACGCCCTTTGGTCTGAATCGTTGCAGACTTACCCTGCAAGTCAATGGTCTCTTTGGGGCTCATGATGCTTGAAGTTGGCTTGATCGCAATCGATACACGAATATCTTGCCCAGTGCTAATACCGCCTAGAACACCGCCGGCATTATTACTTGCAAAGCCATCCGGATGCATCTCATCACCGTGTGTACTCCCCTTTTGGGACACCACACCAAATCCTTCGCCAATCTCCACGCCCTTAACGGCATTAATACCCATCATCACATGGGCAATATCGGCGTCTAACTTATCAAAGAGAGGCTCGCCCAAACCAATGGGTACATGGTGAGCCACAATCTCAATTTTGGCTCCACACGAATCGCCGGCTTTACGGAGCTGATCCATGTACTCTTCGAGCTTCGGAATGATGCTGGCATTCGCGGCAAAGAATGGATTGCGAGCAATTTCTTTTGCATCTTCAAATGGAATGGCAATCTCACCCAGTTGGCTCATATGTGCCACGATTTGGGTACCGTAGTGTTCCCGCAACCATTTTTTAGCGATTGCTGCGGCAGCAACTACGGGAGCAGTTAAACGCGCCGAGGAGCGCCCGCCGCCGCGTGGATCTCGAAAGCCATATTTATGGTGATAGGTGTAATCAGCGTGACCTGGACGAAAGGTCTGCAAGATCTCGCTGTAATCTTGGCTGCGTTGATCGGTATTACGAATCAATAAACAAATGGGGGTGCCCGTGGTTTTTCCCTCAAACACGCCAGACAAAATCTCAACCTTGTCCTCTTCTTTGCGTTGGGTCACATGGCGCGATGTTCCGGGTTTGCGACGATCTAGATCAACCTGAATATCATCGACCGATAGTTCCATTCCTGGTGGACAACCATCCACCACCGCACCTATCGCAGGACCATGCGACTCACCAAAGGTGGTCACAGCAAATAGAAGACCTAAAGTATTTCCAGACATACCAACATTATGGCACTAGGCAGGGGACCGCTCCCGTAGGCGGTTTTGCCGAATCGCTGGCAAGTTTGCCACAATCACCGCACCGGCAAGGGTGAGCCACCAGGTGATATAGATCCAAATCAACATCAGGGGCACGATCGCAAAGGTACCATAAACGGTTTTATAAAAGGCCGCCTGGGTCATGAAATAGGCAAATCCAAACTTGGTGATCTCGTAAGCGACCGCCACAAAAGCAGCCCCCACAAATGCATCACGCCAGGTCACTGGGGCATAGGGCAGAATTCGGTAGGCCAGAGCAAAAACGATGAGTGCCAATACGCTGGGAATAATCGTGCTGATGAATTTAAATCCAGCTGATAAGGCCGGGAACCAACCGCTAGCAGAACCCAACAATATGCCGCTGAGGTAAATCCCCAGACCTAAGAGGATGGGGCCAATCACGGTTGCCGCTAAATAGATGATGAGCTTTTTTAGAAAGGGTCGACGCTCTTTGACCTTCCAGATCTCATTAAAAGCGCGCTCAATTACCACCATGGTCAAAATCGTTGTAATGACCAGCCCAAGCGAGCCCACGATGGTTAACCCCTTGGCTTTGGCAGAGAACTGATTGAGGTAACCAAATACCTGTTGACTAATTCCGCCGGGGAAATAGTTCTTTAATAGCCAGGTCTGAAAGGCATTGCGTAGATTAATCACTGCTGGGAATTGACTTAGCAAGATCGATCCAATGGTGAGCATTGGCACCAAAGACAAAATGGTGGTGAATGACAAACTGGCCGATACCTGGCTTAGGCGTAAATGTTGATTACGATCCCAGAGCTCCTTGCCTAGGGGCAACCAACGCTCGATCGGAAAAGATAATGGCATGACCGTATCATAGGGGATCTGTCTGAAATTCCAAAGAAAGTGCCGTTATGCGTTCATCCGAGATCCTAGTGTTGTACTACTCCCGCTATGGCGCGACCGAGAAGCTTGCTCGACTGATTGGCCAAGGAATTGAGAGTGTGCCCGGAGTTAGCATGCGCCTACGAACGGTACCCGCGGTATCAACCGTTTGTGAGGCCAGTGAGCCGCCCGTACCTAAGGATGGGCCTCCGTATGTCGAGTACTCGGATTTGGAAGAATGCATTGGTCTAGCACTGGGTTCACCGACCCGCTTTGGCAATATGGCTGCGCCACTGAAGTATTTTTTGGACGGCAGTACCTCACAATGGCTAAGCGGTGCGCTGCAAGGCAAGCCCGCCTGTGTATTTACCAGCACTGGTAGTTTGCATGGCGGTCAGGAGACCACCCTCCTCTCCATGATGATCCCTCTTTTTCATCATGGCATGGTGTTACTTGGTCTGCCCTATAGCAATCCCGAACTCATGAGCACCTCGAGTGGTGGAACACCATATGGTGTTTCGCACCTTGCGCACGCCGATGGCAGTGCCCCAATTAGTTCAGAAGAATCTCGCTTAGCCATTGCCCAAGGTAAGCGTTTGGCTGAAGTCGCTTTACGTCTTTACGGTTCTAAATAAGCCATGCTGAGCGGATTACTGAAAAAAGATAAGTATGTGCTGATTGCGAGTGCTGCAATCGTTGATTTAATTGTGTTGTGTGTAGCCTGGGAATGGGTCATTTCTCCGCTGCGTCCCGGGGGCTCATGGTTGGTGTTAAAGGCGGTACCTTTGATCATCATGTTGCCAGGGGTGTGGCGCGCGAACGTGTACACCATGCAATGGAGCAGCATGGCGATCCTGATTTACACCACCGAAGCCTTAACTCGCATTACCGAACCTGGTTGGAATATGTGGATGGCCATACTGGAACTTATCCTATCAGTAACTGTTTTTGTTGCTTTACTGATGCATCTCAAACCCATTAAGGCGGCGGCTAAGGCAAAAGCGGCGGACGAATCAAAGCACTAGAATCACCCCATGAATCACTCTGAATTTATTTCACACTGTCAGACGATCGTTGGAAATGCTTATGCATTGGTGGACCCCAATGATCAAGCGCCATACCTGAGCGACTGGCGCAATCGCTATCACGGCAAGGCGCTCGCCGTTTTACTTCCCAAAACGACCGAAGAGGTTGCCAAGATTGTCAAAGCATGTGATCAAGCATCGATTTCCATTGTTCCGCAAGGCGGTAATACCAGTATGTGCGGAGCGGCAACCCCCAATGACTCGGGCCAGCAAATTGTTTTGAATCTCAAGCGGATGAATGCGATCCGCGAAATTAATCCGAGTAACCAAACCATGGTGGTCGAGTCAGGTTGTATTTTGCAAACCCTACAAGAGGCTGCTAAAGCACAGGGGTTCTTATTTCCGCTCAGTCTTGGCGCTCAGGGAAGTTGTCAGATTGGTGGCAATCTAGCTACCAATGCGGGCGGTACCAATGTGCTGCGCTATGGCAATGCCCGCGAACTGTGTTTGGGCCTCGAAGTGGTCACTGCTCAAGGCGAGATCCTGCATGGGCTGCGGAGCTTACGCAAGGACAACACCGGGTTTGATCTGCGTGATTTGTATATTGGTTCTGAGGGATGTCTTGGCATCATTACCGCCGCGGTGATGAAGTTATATCCCTTACCGGTGACCCAATGGACTGCCTTAGTGGCCGTCCCAAATATCCCGGCAACGATTGAGCTACTGAGTCTTTTTCAGAAACGCACTGCCGCCCTACTCACCGGCTTTGAGATGATGTCAAAGGACTCCCTAGACCTCACCGCCAAGCAATTTCCCCACATGAAAAACCCCTTGGCCAATGACCCTCTTTATACGGTCTTAGTCGAGCTATCAGATCACGAGGGTGAGGAGCATGCTCGCAATCTAATGGAACAGGTGCTCGAATCTGCGTTTGAAGCAGGTATTGCAAGTGATGCGGTGATTGCGAGCAATCTCTCGCAAGCCCAATCGTTTTGGACCATGCGTGAGCACATCACCATGGCACAAGCGCAAGAAGGTGCCAATCTAAAACATGATATCTCGCTACCAATCTCAGAGCTTGATGCTTTTATTACCGAGACCGATCGATTGATTCGGGATCAATTTACTGGAGTGCGTATTATCAATGTTGGGCATTTGGGTGACGGTAATTTGCATTACAACATTGCGCCACCACTTGGGATAAATCCTAGCGAGTTCAATCGTGCTCATGAAGCGACCATTCATGATGTGGTCTATTCTCAGGTCGAGAAATACCATGGCTCTATCTCTGCTGAACATGGTATTGGGCAACTCAAACTCCCTGATTTGCAGGCGCATCGCGGATCGGTAGCCCACCAGCTGATGCGCTCCATTAAAACCGCACTAGACCCGAAGAACATCATGAACCCAGGTAAGGTATTACCTTGATCCGCATTCTTGTCGCGCTCTGGGCGTGGCTGGTGTTCGCACCATTGGCAAATGCCAACTTGCTTTCTGAGCTTCAATCAGGCTCGAGTCTTATCATCATGCGTCATGCGGATGCCCCAGGGATTGGAGATCCTCCAGGCTATCGGATTGGTGATTGCTCAACCCAACGCAATCTGGGTGAGTATGGCCGCCAGCAAGCCAAAGACATAGGTGCCTGGTTAAGTAAGCATGGTATTAGTGAGGCGCGTGTATTCAGTAGCCCCTGGTGCCGCTGCCTCGATACGGCTGTTTTGCTTAATAAAGGTCCAGTTACCGCGGAGCGTTCGCTCGGTTCATTCTTTAATGAAATGAGCGAGAGCGGTAAACAGACCAGAGAGTTAGAAGCATTTGTGCGGCAGCAATTATCTAAATCGAATAAGTTACCGCTGATTTTGGTGACCCATCAGGTCAATACGTATGCCTATACTGGCATGTCGGTTGGCGTAGGCCAAATATTGCTTGTGAAAGTGAATGCCCAAGGCAAGGCCATCAGTAGCCGCGCACTTAACTAATTGGGCTTGGATAGTTCTTCGCAATAAAGAAGGCACGGTCGACATTCACCTTCCAGACAATGCCATCCCCCACTTGTCCGGTCTGGCATGCTTGGACTAAGCGATCCATGATCGTATCAGCTACTTCATCGTTGCAAACAATCTCAATCCGAACTTTTGCCGAGTAATCGGTGAGCTCATCCTTGATGGTGGTTTTTTCGACTCGGTTCGGTGCGCTGCAACCCTCGACTTT
>JBDLUB010000004.1:0-14840 GCA_039805525.1 Pseudomonadota bacterium
CGATCGCTATAGCTTTGGGGAGCTGCGAGTGACCCATGAGCAAAATTTGGTATTGGCCGATGTGGAATCGACTCAATTAGTTGCCTTGTGGCAAGAGGCTAAACGACTGGGACTGGCACTTAGCAACATTGGTTTACTCACTGACATTATTGCTTGCCCGGGTGGGGATTTTTGCTCCCTAGCTAATGCAAAATCCCTCCCAATCGCTAAAGCGATTCAAGAGCGATTTGATCATTTGGATTATTTGCATGATGTAGGCGATGTTTCTATCAACATCTCTGGGTGCATTAACTCCTGCGGGCATCACCATGTGGGTAATATCGGCATCTTGGGGGTTGATAAGGACGGCGAGGAGTGGTTTCAGATTACCTTGGGCGGCGCGCAAGGACATGAAGCAGCAATTGGAAAAGTCATCGGACGTGCTTTCTTAGCCGATGAGATCCCTGCAGTGATTGATCGACTCATCAAGACCTATGTCAATGAACGTCAGGATGGCGAGCGATTTATCCAAACTGTGTGGCGCTTGGGTCTTGAGCCATTTAAGCAAGCGGCCTATGCCCATGATGCCAAAGTAGAGAAGGAGGGCGTTGCATGAGTGCCTTGATTCGATTTCTGCGCACGCAGCAGCCAACCCTCACTCAAACGGATTGGCAGATTTGGCAGCCAGAGGATGATGAGGAGCTTGTGCCGGCAGGTAAGCAAATTATTCCATTTCAGTACTGGCTTACGCACCGAGAGGATCACCAATTACTCGATCGTGCAGTAGCAGGTGAGATTGGCGTGTGGTTTGCAGCGACCGATGATGTCTTAGATCACAAGCAATTAATCCATGCAGGGCAAAAGTTCTGGCCCATGGTGGCGGTGTATTTCCCGATCTTTAGAGATGGACGGGGGTATAGTACCGCTGCGCTCCTGCGTGAACGACTGGCATGGACTGGTCCCGTATGGGCGATTGGCGATGTGTTGGTCGATCAACTGGATCAATTAGCTCGCGTTGGCTTTGATCACTTTGTGTTGCGAGCCGATCAGGATCGCGAGCTAGGGCTGCGCAAATTTGAGCAATTTAGTGTGCGGATGCAAGATAGTTGGCGCTATCCCCGTACCTTAAACCCAATTCATCAAACCGAGGTACTTACAGCATGAGTTCGAGCATGAGTCCGATGGGTAAGGTGTATCTGATTGGAGCGGGACCTGGAGCCGCAGATCTCATTACCGTTCGAGGTGCAAAGCTATTAGCCCAAGCCGATATGGTATTACACGACGCGCTCGTTGAGCCCGAACTGCTAGCGCTTTGCCCACAAGCTAAACGCATTGCGGTCGGTAAGCGCTGTGGCAAATTATCAACCTCCCAGCGTTTTATTAATAAGCGCTTGGTTGATGCCGCCTATCAACATACCACGGTGGTTCGTCTTAAGGGTGGCGATCCCATGCTGTTTGGTCGAGCGGATGAAGAGTTAGCCGCACTGGAAGACGCAGGGATTGCCTATGAAATTATTCCCGGTATCACGGCTGCTCAAGCGGGAGCTGCGAGTCTCGGTCGTTCACTGACCTTGCGAGGCGTCGCTCGCAGTATTGCTTTTGTCACCCATGCCAAAGCCCAAGATGATATAGATCAGGAATCAACATTAGCTCAACCAAATGCCGATACCTTGGTGTATTACATGGCAAGAGCCCACGCAGTGGAAATTGCACAAAATCTGATTAACTCGGGTCGCAAGGGATCAACCCCAGTTCATTTATTGGAATCAATTAGCACATCACGGGAGCGCACCTGGTCAATGACGTTAGACAAGTTAGCCAATCAAAGCAATCCCACTGATAGCAATCTCAATGATTGGCAGACGAGTGATCAGCCCTTACTGGTATTAATTGGGGATGCGTTAGCGCAGCGTGCGGGCCGTGAAATCAATAATGGCGCGCAAGACCAATTCATCCTCACCAACCGCAGACGCAGCGCGTAAATGAATATGCGGAAATCGTTCTTGCGCCTCGCTCAGCAATTTGGGAAAGTCTTCACGCAAGTGACCGCCTTGCCCGAAAAAGACTGGGATGATCTCAATCTCTTTGGCCCCTTGGCTTCCTAAGGAATCAATAGCCGTGAGTAAATTGGGTTGCATCATCTCCAAAAAAGCCAACTCGACCAATATCATAGGGTATTGGTTTTGCCACATGTTGCGCAACCGATCAAATGGCTCGCGCCAGCGCACGTCGCGCGCTCCATGGCCAAAGAAGATGACTGCTTTCATAAATTCCATTGTATAGAAGGAGAAGATTATGAGTTTTTATCCAGAAACGCTCTATATCGACTATCCACAAGAAAAAGTAGATGGCAAACTCTATGAGTACCGTTGCCAGTATTGCAAACGACTCACGACGGACATTAATGGCAAGGTTAGTAACCATGATGCCAATTGCCAATACCGTAAAGAACATACTTATTATGAGTTAGAGGATTAATCGTGCCAAAGTCAGCAGTTCTTGAAGTTGAAAATACCATCACCGATGAGTTGGTGGAAGAGATCGCGGCAGTGCTTAAGGCATTGTCAACACCACTGCGTCTAAGAATGGTTTGTGAGCTGTGCACACAGCCACGTACTGTAAGTGAATTAATTCAGATCGTGGGCGTTCGCCAAACCTTAGTATCCCAGCAATTGGCAACATTGCGGGAGCTGGGAATTATTGACAAACGTCGCGATGGCACCAAAATGATCTATCGAATCGCAGACGAAAACGCCATCAAGATCGTGAGTAGCTTATGCGAGATCTATAAAAAATAAAACACGTTAAGTTATCTAGTTAATTTGTTGGGTTTTCCAACAAATGTCTTTAGATCTAACTAACCCCACATTCCGAAGTTTGTCGCGATTTATAAAAATTTAGCAAAATTAAGACAAATTCATTCGTATTGGGTAAGATGAAATTGCCTTAAAAATGAATAATTACCACTTCTAAGCCGTAGGTCGTAGGTTCGAACACGAAGTATCGGCGTAGCCACTCGTGCTGGGCAGGCCATTCAAAGAACTTGAAAAGCAAGTATCGCGATAACAGTTGGTGGAAGAGCGGCTAACAGCAATTTAAGAGCGGATACTGCCTTTTGTGGAAAGTAATCTTTGAGGATCGCTAAACCTGCGGGATTTGGGGCATTTGCGATTACAGTTAAGCCGCCACCTGCGAGAGCACCGGCCACCAAAGCATAACGAAACTCTTCGGTCGTTCCCTCCACCAAAGATCCTAAATACGTCAAAGCGGCGTTATCAGTAATCGCTGTAAGAGCGGTTGCTCCATAAAACACAGCCGTATTACTCATGCCACTTAATAGCGGTTGTAGCCACCATTGTTGGAGTCCGCCAAGTACCACAAGACCAGCTAAGAAAAATGCCACCATGAGCGCTTCTTTGAGAATCAGTCGGGATTGATAGGCACTGTAAGCGTGGGTATAGCCCAAGAAAAAGAGCAAAAAGCCCATGAAGACCACCGGATGGTGGGCAAAAACAACCACTGCTAACAGAAATAGTAGTTGAGTAAAGGCTACCCACAAGGGCATGCGATCCTCTTGATTGGCTGAGGCGGCCTTTGGTAGGTCCTTATGAACAACCAGTGTAATTAGTAGGGCATTGACTAAAACCGCAATGGTTGCTTTGATTCCGAAGGTCTGAAATACATACGCCGTATCCCAATTCCAAGCAGAAGTAACCATCAAAATGGGAGGAGCAGCAAAACTTGTTAAAGCTCCACCAATTGAAATGTTGACAAATAAGACCCCAATCGTGAGGTACATTAATTTCGCTGAATTCGTTTTTGAGAAGATGGTATCGCGCAGGAGAAAGGCAGCCAAGGTCATCGCAGCTGGCTCTGTGATAAACGAACCTAAGATAGGAACAGCGCTCAGGGTCACAAAATAGTTGGCAGTAGCCCCCGGTAGCCTGAGCGACTTTTCAAGAAGTTTTGAAATTGCGAGAACAATGGTTTTGGCAACGTACAAAATCGGTTTGCTAGCCGCAATCACCATAATGGCAAAAACAAACAATGGCTCGGTATAGTTGCGAGACTCTAAGTAGGTGATGGCCGGCTTAGTACTGCCATGAATAAATGCCATGAAAACAACCAGTACCATCGCCCAAAAACCAAATACAGCCTCAACCTCACCCAAGAGATGAAATAAGCCTGAGTGATGGTGAGAACGATGGGCGAGCCGTTCAAAATAAAAAGCTAAAAAGGTATGTAATACCGCAATACCAAATAGCGTAGTGGCAATTAGTTGAATGGTTGTTGGATTGCTCATGGATTAACCTGTTTTGCAAATAATGAACGAATTTCAATCCATGCACAGTGATCGCAAAAGTATCCTTAAAAAATCTAAGGGCTTGGATAAAAAAAGACCACCTAGTTGGGTGGTCCAAAGTGGAAGTGCATGAAAAGATGTTGCTATTTAATGCAATTAAGAATGTAGCTTAATTTTTTTAACAAAGTTCTTCGAAGTTTCAATTCCTTATAATTTTTATGGGTAATTCTTACTCCGTATTTGATGGGCAAATGCCTGTGTAAGCAAAAGTTCAAAGAATGTTAGTTTTATCGACAAACATCTGCGGATACCACGAATCTGACTCGGGGCTCCACCTGATGCCATGATCACCAGTGTTTTAGTGGACGGTCAAATCAGGATACTGTAGCCATTCTTGAGCATTGTGTTTCGCAGATTAGCCAGCTCTTCCAAGCTGTAGATAGCCGCTCTATATACAAACGGAGCAGCAAAATCCATTTCAAAACTCCGCATGTATCCGAAACGACACGATATTGACCGGGCCTCGAGCGGAGTTGTACGCAGGATTGATGATGTGTTGGAAATTAAGTCCCGCTAATACGTTTTTAATCACATTGGCGTTGTAATACATTTCACCAATGCGTTCTGGACTATAGGAAATCGTTTGCGTGGGACTCGCATAATCTCCAATAAAGTAGGAGATACCGCCTGCTTGCAAGTAACCCTTGCGTTGATTGGATAAGCCATTTTGCATGACTGAAATCCCAACGGTATCTTTTGGTCGTTGCCAGCGGTTGCCATTCAGACCCATGCCAATCGAGACTGACTGATCGGCCTCAGTAAATGACATGGTCTCAGTTTGGCCATCGGATTTAAAGAGGCGGGCATAGACTCCCAAATCATGTGTGAGCGCTTGTTCCCCATGAATACCAACCCCGGTTTTGATTTGCTTGTTATTGCGCACAAAATTGATTGCTTGGATGCCTTGTTGACCAGTTTGTTGAAGATAATTGGTGGCATCCTGAAACCGAGCTAACACCATCTCATTGCGATAGGCAAGGACACTCACTTTGCCAGGCAGGGAGTCGATCTGATGGCGTCGCTCAATCTCAATTTGATCGCCATAACTATTAAAGATCTGCCAATTGAGATTGCGTCCATTAGGAGTTTTGGGGGCGAGCATACGGGCTGCCCGAAACACCCAGTTCTCCCGATACCACTCACCCGCCAATCCCCAGCTGTAGCCCCGCGCATCTGCGGCATAGTCATACGCGAGATAAGTCATATTCGACCAGTTCATGAACTGAATACGAGGATCTTTGGCGTACCGACTATCGTCAAAAATGTCCAAGGTGGAAAATTGACCTCCAGTAATCACCACTCGGTTATTACTCACCGTTTGGGTAATTTGATTGGCATCGTCTTGAAGTACTTCACTCATGCCCGCTTGATTGATGGTGTGACGAACAAATGCTCTGGCGGAATAAAGTTTTGCTGGCATGCCCGCGGCTTTTGTTGCCTCGCCATTCGTGAATCCTCCCAATCCAGAAAGATCGGAGAAGGGTACGCCGGATACCACTTCAGGATTAAAGTAGAAATCGGTGTTACTTCCAAGTCTTAAACCCAAAAAGAGAGTGCCCGACCAGGTGTAGCTCATCGAGCGACGAGCATTGAGGCTGTTTTCGCCGGAGTAGGAGGCGGTAAAGTTGTTGTAGCGCTGGTTGATATAAGTGGTCTGACCATGGACATTAAAGGGCAAGCCAAAGAGCGTCCCTTCAGTGGGTAACCACTCAAGATCACCTGCAAAACTAGCGATTTGATCAGCGCCAGAGCCTGCTCGTTGAGCGTTTACTGGAAAACCAACAGCAAAAAGAAGAGCAAGAGTAAACCAGAAACGCATAATCCCCAATTATATGGAATTGATATGTCATTAATTTGGAATATTTACTCATTGCTACGCCAAAAATAATCCTCGAAGTTTGAGTTCTAGATGGTTCGCTTCATCAAAAGTGTTTCAATTTGATCTCTGCGAGACAACACTATTTCATCTGGAGCGAACGATCCCTCTGTCATTAAGTTCCAATCAATTCTTGCGCCATCCAAGTATAGAGCGGGATACCAATCAGAATATTGATTGGGAAGGTAATTCCTATAGATAGACCAAAGTAAATGGAGGGATTTGCCTCCGGAATGGCATAACGCAGTACTGCAGGGACCACAATGTAGGAAGCACTTGCGGATAATACCATCAGAAGAATCGTATCGGCTAACGGGATTCCAAATAGAAGACATAGCCCCAGGGCCAAAGAAGCATGTATTACAGGGCTTGCCGATGCATAGGCGATCAATGTGATCGAGTTGCTCTTTGCCTCTTTAAAGTTCTTCGCAACCATGAGACCCATATCAAGTAAGAAAAAGGCTAGCATTCCTTTAAACAGATCCCCAGAGAATGGTTGCATGACTGTTTTTCCTGCCTCGCCGCTCAAATAACCGACAGCCATAGACCCTAGCAATAGGAGGTGGGTGCCATCGGTAAATGACTCGTGCAATATATTCTTGAGTGAGGGACCCTTGCTAAGAGTTGAGGATTGGGATTCATGCCGCAGCAAATTGGCCAATAAGACCGCCATAATGATCGCAGGAGACTCCATGATGACGAGCGCAATGGCCATGTAGCCGTTCGGATTGAGTTGGCTTTGCTCCATAAACTGGATAGCTGTCACAAACGTTACCGCGCTGACCGAACCATAGGATGCGGCAACCGCGGCAGCATCAAACTTCGCAATCCGGTCTTTTAAGAACCAATAGCCGAGGATTGGAACCAGAAATGCCATTGTCAACGCAATCATGAGACTCAATGCAATTTCAGGGTTGAGCCCTGTTTTTGCTAGGGCAAAACCCCCTTTAAGACCCAGGGCCATCAATAAATAAAGCGATAAGAATTTGGCAATGGAGCGGGGGATTTCCAGATTTGAGCGGATTAATCCGGCAAAGCAGCCGAAGACGAAAAATAAGATGGCAGGATCGAGTAAGTTTTGCATGCATTCTCCTAAAAGTTGACCCATCATAGGAGACACCATATATAAAGTAAAATCGATATTTATGTGTTTATATATAGATAAAAATCTATGCATGTAAGTTTCCGACAACTCCGCTTATTTCTTGCCTTGGTGGAGACGGGGAGTGTCAGCGGCGCTGCCAAGCGGAGTCATGTCACCCAGCCCACGGCGTCCATGCAACTGAAAGAACTCAGTGAGCAAATTGGCGAACCCTTATTTGAAGTCATCTCCCGAAAAGTTCACCTGACCTACGCCGGGGAGCGTTTGACTAAATCGGCGCGGGCCATGTTTGATGAATGGCAAAGCTTTGAGCAGGAGATGGCGCTCATGAAAGGGCTTACCAAGGGGCGTTTGAAAGTAGCCGCAGTCAGTACGGCGAAGTACTTCATTCCCCAGATGTTAGGTGATTTTTGTAAATCGCATCCCGATATTGAGATCGCCTTCGAGGTGCTTAATCGCGATGGGGTAGTCCAACGTCTAGAAAATAATCAGGATGATCTTTACATTATGTCGATGCCACCATCACATTTAGAGATCGAGGATGAAATTTTTATGTCCAACCCAATCGTGATCATCGCACCCAAGAATCATCCCTTAGCAAACAAGAAAAATCTCGAACTAAAAGATCTCAAGCATGAGAAGTTTGTAATGCGGGAGCGGGGCTCGGGAACGCGGATGACGGTTGATGCGTATTTTCGGAAGAGGCACTTTAACCCCACGATACGATTGGAACTGGGAACGAATGAGGCGGTTCGCAACTCAGTTGCTGCCAATCTTGGCATTGCTGCATTATCGATGCATTCCCTGGGGGATCGTATCAACCGGGACATTACAGTCCTCAAGGTGCGGGATTTTCCATTGCTATCCCACTGGCACATTGTTAGCTTAAAAGGAAAAAAATTATCGCCATTGGCCGTGAGTTTCAAGGCTCACTTACTTGAACGGCTTAAGACCCATAAAAAAAGCCACCCTGAGGGTGGCGTTTAAACGGAGACATACTGCATGCACTTGCTTTAGTCAGCATGTACTTGACTAAACGTATTCAGTATAGTTCTCTATACCCAATCTGGATAGAGGGTAAACACTTATTATTAATAATTTCTATGAATGTTTGACTTCGAATACAAATGGCCCCGAAGGGCCATTTGTGCAACAAAATCACTCGGTTGACCGAGATTTATCTGTTGTTCTGCTCTGCAAAAATATCCTTCTTATAGTTCTCGGGTACAAAAATCATACCGATTACAAAGGTTCCTACAGCAATCACGATGGGGTACCACAATCCATAGTAGGGATCTCCGGATTGGGCAATCATGGCAAATGCGGTTGCTGGCATTAATCCACCAAACCAGCCATTGCCAATGTGATAGGGCAGGGACATGCCGGTGTAGCGAATGCGTGTTGGGAATAGTTCAACTAGAGCTGCCGCGATTGGCCCATAAACCATCGTTACCAAGATGACTAAATAGGTCAAGATAAGAACGATGGGGAAAGCCTGTGCTGTGAAAATATCAAAAAAGCCATTCAATTTGATAATTCCTGGCGTTGGTTTTCCGGGAACGGGGTAACCTGCTTCCGCTAATGCATCATTCACAGCCTTGTTAAACGCTGCTGGAACAGCTTTTACATCATCACCTGTTAACTTTTTGGCTTCATAGCTTGTGATTTCTGTATCGCCAATCTTGACCCTTGCTGGGATCGCATCGGGCGCATATTCAACCGAATAGTTGACGGAGCTGCGTGCTAAAAGAGCCTTGGTAACGTCGCATGAATTTGCAAATTTTGCAGTTCCGGTTGGGTTGAACTGAAACGAGCAATCATTTTTATCAGCGATAACAATTACCTTGGTGTTTTGCTGTGCCGAGTTCAGCGCAGGATTGGCGAGCGCGGTAAGTGACTTAAATACTGGGAAATAGGTCACGGCAGCAATTAAGCAGCCAGCCAAAATGATTTTCTTACGCCCGATTCGGTCGGAAAGTGATCCAAACACCACAAATCCTCCGGTACCAAAAATCAAGGCCCAAGCAATCAAAACGTTGGCACTGAACATATCAACCCGCAAAATGGTTTGCAGATAGAAGAGGGCATAAAACTGGCCGGTATACCAAACCACAGCTTGGCCAGCAACGAGACCAAGCAGCGCAATCACTGCAAATTTACCGTTCTTCCAGTTACCAAACGCCTCAGAAATTGGCGCTTTGGATTGCGTGCCTTCCTCTTTCATTTTCTTAAAGGCTGGCGATTCTTCCATTTGTAAACGAATCCAAATCGATATACCTAAGAGGAAAATGGAGAGCAGAAATGGAATACGCCATCCCCATGCTTTAAACGCATCTTCGCCCACATATGTGCGGACACCCAAAATCACCATTAAGGAGAGAAGGAGTCCAAGGGTTGCGGTTGTCTGAATCCATGATGTGAAGTAGCCACGACGTCCATTGGGCGCATGTTCAGCAACATAAACAACTGCACCACCATATTCACCGCCGAGTGCTAGACCTTGCAGCATACGAAGTGCGATTAAGGTAACTGGGGCCAGCCAACCAATTGTTTCATAGCTGGGTAATAGGCCAACTACAAAGGTCGAAATACCCATGATCAGGATTGTGATTAGGAAGGTGTATTTGCGACCCACAAGATCACCCAAACGACCAAACACTAGAGCGCCAAAGGGGCGAACCAAGAATCCAGCAGCAAAAGCGAGTAAAGCAAATACATTACGCGTTGCCTCTGGAAAGGAAGAAAAGAATTGTGCACCGATGATGGCTGCTAGAGAGCCGTATAAATAAAAGTCATACCACTCGAAAATAGTTCCCGCGGATGAGGCGAGAATAACTTTTCGCTCTTCCTTGGTCATTGGGCGCTTGCGTTCTACAGGCGCGGTTGCTGTGGACATACACTTCTCCTATCAGGTTAAGGAGTCCTCATTTTAAATAGAAAATATTAATAAATATTATTAATAAAGTTGGGGTTTTCCCTCTATCTACGGGGAATAATTTATGGAAAACTAGCTACACCCCATGATTGCACATGGCGGTGAATTAATTGCATTACAGTTTGTCCTTGGTGGAGTGGGCTACCTGCGCGGTAGCCCACTTTTTATGCCGGCTGAGTCGGCAGCGGCGGTAGCGAACGGTCAGACTAAATCGTTTTTGCGGATAAGCGCTTTTTAATCTTCTTAAAGAGGCGATTGCAGAAAAGTAAAAGGTATAAAAAGACAAAAGATCCCAATACATTGGCTGCAAAAATCATGGTGACGTGATCAATCCCAAACTCGTGATCAACGAAGAACCAGTACACATTTTTGAACAGCGCCGAGATGAATGAATGCAGGAAAACGATGTAACACAGTTGCACGAAATTGACATCATCAAAATCATCATCTTTATCAAAGGCACTTTGCCAAAATCGATAGGCAATCATCGGCGCAATGGATAACAGAAAACCCAGTATCAGGGTGTCTGCCTCGGAACTCCCCCGCAGAAAAATACCACCCACGGCATAACCGAAAAATAAGCCAAAGAAGCCAAGCCAGCCAAATAAGATGATGGCCACCAGTCTTAAGCCTGCTAACCAATAAATGAAATATGAGTATTGGGCAATTTCTGGAAATCCCAAATAGCCCTGATCTAGGGCTTCAAGGGCGACCCAAATCGCTGCGATACCGCAAACAATCAACCCGTTTTTGATGGCATTCCCCATTGCAACCATTCATAACAATTATTACAATATTTTATGATAGTATCGAATCATTATTAAAGAGACATTTTGGTTTTATGGCACAAAAAAGAACCGCTCTGCAAAATGCGTATTTTCGATTCAACAAGCTTATGGAGACGCTTGAGCAGGGCCCTGTTTTCCCCAAATTAGATGACCTTGAGAAAAAGCTGCTTGACTCCATTGCGGAAGCTTCGTTTGCGGGTAAGCCATACCTGGTTTCCGATGTTATCTTCGCCAATCAAATTGGCTCGCCTGCCACCCTGAGTAGGCGCCTAAACAGTTTGGTTGAAAAAGAACTCATTGTTTATGCAATTGGGGATGACAGCCGTAAGAAATTCTTAGAGCTCACCCCAAAGTCCAAAAAATATTTTGCAAAGCTGGAAGAGCTTATTCTGATGGCAGGCTCGAAGCGCTCAAAGAGTTAACGCACTCGCTAGGTCCCTAGCCGAGTCCTCTTCATGGGTCTTCCCCTTTGTGGTTTGTTTTTAGAGACTGATGAACACGACGCGCAATTAGCTGGTGGTCAATTCAATGGGAGCTTAACCAATGTCCAAACCATTCACCCATCAAAATCGTCGTCAATGGATGAAGCTCGGCCTTGGGTCAGCCTCCATCTTGGCGCTCGGAGCTACTTCACCTGCAGAGGCGGCAAAGCCGAAGACGCCGTTTCAGGTGGAACCGATTTATATACCGATTGCCAATAGTGCGGAGCAATTTCCGGTTCGTCGCATTTACTGTATTGGCCGAAATTATGCGGCCCATGCGCGCGAGATGGGTTCTGATCCAACCCGAGAGCCACCATTCTTTTTTCAAAAACCGACCGATGCCATCCAGTATGTTGCCCCCAACAAAGTGGTTGATCATCCATACCCAACTTTAACCAAGAACTATCACTATGAGGTGGAATTAGTTGCTGCTTTAAAAACGGGCGGCAAGAACATTTCTCTTGATAAAGCCCTCGACCATGTGTATGGATATGCACTTGGCTTGGATATGACCCGCCGGGACCTGCAGCGCTTTATGGGCGATCAAAAGAAGCCTTGGGAAATTGGCAAGTCATTTGATCATTCGGCGCCGATTGGGCCGATATTTCCGGTGAGCAAAATTGGTCATCAGAAGAGCGGTGCCATCTCTTTATCAGTGAATGGTGAGATTCGTCAAAAGGCAAACTTAAATCAGATGATTTGGTCGGTTGCGGAACAAATCGTGAAACTATCGGAAGCCAATGAGCTCTTTCCGGGGGACATCATTTACTCCGGAACTCCAGAGAATGTCGGCCCCGTTGTTCGGGGGGATATTGTGCGCTGTATGTTGGATGGGTTTCCTGATCTGGTCATTAAAATCGTTTAGGAGTTTGGCCTCATAACTGTTTATCATTTGTCATTGACAAGTATTTAATCCATCTAAGCGATTGACAAATGAAAATCCTCAAGCGATGTTTTAGTATTTACATCCTTTTAATCGCGACCAACGTATTTGCTAATACCGCCAGCGTCTATTTCAATGGCGACATCTTGACAATGGAGGGTGAGCAACCACAGTATGTTGAGGCAGTTGTAGTGAGGGGTAAGACAATCGCATACGTTGGTAACTTGCGAGATGCCCTAAATGCGGCGGGTACCAATCCAGTCTTGCACGATTTAAAAGGTCAAACATTGATGCCGGGCTTTATCGATGCCTGGGGGCACTTTACCTTGATCGCTCAAAATACTTTGGCCGTTAATCTGGGCTATTTTTCAAAAAATCCACCCAGCACCACAAAGCAGTTAATCGATCGCTTAAAAGCAGAGGCTCGACCATTCAATGGTTGGATTATTGGTGCCGAGTATGCAGATGCTTTTCTAACCGATGGCCCTTTAACGATTGCGCAGTTGGATAAAGCATTTCCAAATCAACCGGTATTTATTAACAATATTTCCACATTGACGGGGATAGTTAATTCGGCAGGCCTCAAAAAGTTAGGCATTACCAAAGCCACAAAAGTTACACAAGGAATGATTCCCGTTGATCCAAAGACCGGAAAACTCACGGGGGAGTTAATTGGCATTCCCAATGTAGAGGCAACTGCTAAGGTATTTGGTAAGTATTCTGAGGATTTAATTTTGGAGACCTATCGTAAGGCCGAAATGATTTATGCCTCAAATGGATTCACCACAGCGCAAAGTTATGAGACGACCGTAGACGATATTCGTAACATGCGCCAAGCAGTGGACCGTAATTTGATTCGCTTAGATTTGATTGCTTTACCAACCTATGATGTAGTTGATCAATTGCTAGCAAGTAATAAAAATTACCCATTTGGTATCTATACCAAGGGTGATGGGGGCTTCAAAGTCGCCGGGATTCTAGTATCCACGGATGGCGCTCCTCAATTGCGCCTTGCTTATTTCTCAAAACCCTATGCCGATACCGTTGGTGTGCCAAAAGGATGGCGGGGGATGGCGATTGTGTCGCAAGACGTTGTGGATCGTTATGCAAAGCTTGCGTATCAAAAGAATATTCAGTATTTCGGGTATTCGAATGGTGACGCTGGAATTGATATGACCCTTTTGGCAATATCAAAAGCAATTCGAGAGACAGGCATTACAGAAGACCGTCGTACCGCCATTGCCCACTCCTTTTTTATTCGCGATGACCAATTGGATCAGTACAAAACCAATAAGATTCTTCCTCAATTTATGCCAAACCACATTTGGATGTATGGCGATGTATACCGAAAAATTTTAGGAGAGGAGAGGGCTCGCTCAATGGTTCCCCTCAACTCAGCCCGAGCAAAGGGTATGCAGTTTGGTATTCATAATGACACCCCATCGTCTGGTCCTAGCGCCTTATTTACCATTTGGACCTCAGTTAATCGAGTTACCTACTCTGGGACAACCTTAGGGCCTGAGCAAGGCATTGATCCCTATTTTGCTCTCCGTGGTTTCACATCGGTTGCGGCATATCAATACAAAGAAGAGGCCTCAAAGGGCAGTATTACAACGGGTAAGCTAGCGGATTTGGTTGTTCTCGAACGGAATCCCTTAAAAGTGAAACCAATGGAAATTAAAGATATTCAGGTTGTAAAGACCATCAAGAATGGTCAAGATTTGTATGTTCGTCCATAGTTGATGTGTATGCAATCTAATGTAGGCGCTGGGACAAGAGCGTTCGATTGATTGCTGGACTTTTTCAAGGCTTATGCTGCTAGTCGTTTCATTAGTCTGCTTAAAATAGTCTGATTCAGATCAAACACTGGGAGTAGCATATGGCTTCAAATCGACCATCCGTCGCTGAGTATGTCCTCAATCGCTTGGCGGATTTAGGAGTTGATCGAGTTTTCGGAGTGCCTGGCGATTATTCCTTTCCATTTGATGATGCAATTGAGGCTTGCGATCGAGTCGAATGGATTGTGTGCGCCAATGAGCTCAATGCCGCGTATGCTGCTGATGGCTATGCCCGAATTCAAGGAGCTGCCATCTTATCAACGACCTATGGAGTGGGGGAGTTGAGCGCGATCAATGGTGTGATGGGTGCGAAGGCCCAGCGTTTACCAATCTTTCATATTGTTGGTGCACCTAGTACACAGATCCAACACCAAGGATTAATCACGCATCACACCTTGGGTGATGGTGTGTACAACAACTTTCGCTATCTCTCAGAAGCAGCTTGCTGCGTGTCAGCTTACCTCACTCCAGATAATGCCATTACCGAGATGGAGCGCGTGATTCGGGAGGCGTTGCGGCTGAGCGCACCTGCGTATATCACTGTGCCGATGGATCTTGCCAAAATGCCTGTGATCGGTGAGCCTGTGAAGGGCG
>JBDLUB010000005.1:0-14659 GCA_039805525.1 Pseudomonadota bacterium
AACAAGACTGCAAAAGCATCGCGAAGTGGCAATGACTCATCGGCTGCTCGCTTACTGAGCTCAGACTCACCGAGCATCATGCCGGCAAAGAAGGCGCCCAGAGCAAATGAGACATCAAATAGTTCTGCAGCTAGGAAAGCAATCCCGATTGCTGCAGCAATCACCGCTAGCGTGAAGAGTTCACGTGAACCACTCTTGGCTACGATCCACAACATTCTAGGAAGCAAGCGTTTACCCACGACCAACATTAAAACAATAAATGCAGTGACCTTCGCCAAAGTTATTCCGACTAAGCTTAGCAATTCACTGGGGCTAGTCGAGTGTGCAGCCGATCCATCATTGCCATAAATCTCAGCCATCACTGGCACTAACACCAGGGCTAGAACCATCATCAAGTCCTCAACCACCAGCCACCCAACTGCAATCTGCCCATTGACGGTTTCTAAAAGACCTTTTGACTCGAGGGCTCGTAGCAAAACAACGGTACTAGCAACCGATAGACTTAAGCCAAAAATGATGGAACCAATGAATGACCAGCCCCAGTAATGTGCTACTAAGTAGCCAAGCGCAGTGGCGACTGCCATTTGGAATAGCGCACCAGGAACCGCAATTTTTTTGACAGCCAGCAGATCATTAATTGAGAAGTGAAGTCCGACCCCAAACATCAGCAACATCACGCCAATTTCTGCAAGCTGAGTCGACAAGCCAATGTCCGCAACAAAGCCTGGCGTTGCAGGACCAATGACCACGCCTGCAATTAGATAGCCTAATAACGGTGGCATCTTCAGATAAGAAACCGCAAGCCCAAAAATAAGAGCGAGTCCGAATCCACCAGCCAGGATAGCAATTAGGGTAACGTCATGCGGCATAGATCGGTCTTGTTATTTGCAATAAATTGAACCATTCGATGGTATCAGTTTTGATTTTGCGCTGCCCCGCACTAAAAAACCCAAATTGTGATTTGTTCTGCATTTACAGACCAAGTGATGAACTTATCTAATGAACCATGGCCAAACCTTTGGCTTCTTAGGAAATGGGCTTGGATTCCTCTTTTTTGCTGTCATGCAGCAATCTTAAAAAGAGCGTATAGTTTACTAAGGGATAACCCTTAAAAAGAGTTAATTCCTATTTAAATCAAACCTTTACAAGAGGATAGAGTATGAAAAACCTAATGAAATACCTGAAAAGTATCGTTGAAGCTTGGTCTGAGGCTCGCTTAGCTTACATCGCAAGAAACCGAAAAAGTTACCCCATGGGGTCCTAACATGACGATCTTTACCCACTTTCTGCCAGATACCCAAATCAGTCGGTATGGATCGTGGCTGAAAACTTTAGATCCACAGACACTGAGAAGTTACTTTGGGATTAGCTTAAGCGCTGAGGGCATCAATCGCCTCATCCGTAAATTTAAACAAGACAAAGCGAATCATCATTTTCTGGTTGCTCATCATGATGGTCATTGGGCAGGCGTGATTCATATTGCCTGTCTCAATGAGGCAGTTGAATTTGGGGTGATTGTGAAAAAAGAGTTTCGTCGACAAGGAATTGCTGATCAGCTACTTAGTGAAGCAATCACTTGGGCCCAAAACCGTGGATATCGCACTCTCTGCATGCATTGCGTGATGGAAAATCAAGCGATCCGACATTTATGCGACAAGCATGGCTTGCAATCGAGGAATATCTATGGCGATGTCGAGGGACAAATGCGTCTACCCAAAGCAAACTGGCGTTCATTATTAAAAGAGTATTGGCAGCGTCAAGCCAATTGGTATTACTTTGTTCAAGATCGACTTAAGAACCCAAAAGCGATCTGAAAGCAGGCCCCTAAAGTAGCTCGCTAATCTCGATTAGATTTTGGTCAGGATCGCGCACATAGACTGAATTGATTTTTTTCGTTGCGCCAGTGCGAACCACAGGTCCCTCGATAATGGGCCAATTTTTAGCATCCAATTGCTCAATCACCTCTTTCAAGGGACGGTCGGCGATAAAACATAAATCTAACGAGCCGGGTGTTGGAAGATTCGCCTTAGGCTCAAATTCTTTACCCTTGATGTGAAGATTGATCTTTTGTTGGCCGAACTTGAATGCTTTGCGCTCAACCGGTGGCGTTCCCCCAATAAATGACTCGAGTGTCATACCAAGAACACGGGTATAGAAATCAATGCACTGTTTCTCATGTGCTGTTGTTAAAACCAAATGATCCAGATGATCAATCATGTCCTCTCCATGACAGTTGCTAATGAATGGATCATATGATATTCAACAAATAAATTAAAGTGTTCGTTTATGAGTAAATACCGGATGGGCGAACCTGAATCAGCACACTCCTACCCTGACTATCGCGTAGGTGCTCTAACTGAATTTCATATAAACGCTCTAGATCACCTAGAGCATGATGATCAGCTAGATAATCCAAAATAATGCACCCCTGCTCTACTAGAAGCAATCGATCAAAATCAAGGGCATGATTAATATCATGCAAAACTGCTAGCACCGCGTGGTTTCTTTCTCTCGCAAAACGGTCAATCGTATCCAGCAATTGATACTGCAGCCCCGGGTCTAGTGCTGCCACTGGCTCATCGACCAAAATCAGACCATCGCGTACATCCCATAGCTGAGCAAAAACGCGTGCCAGATGAATTCGTGCTTGCTCACCGCCAGACAGAGTATTAAATGCACGCCCCAAAAGATGCTCTGCGCAGGCCATCTTGGCTGCATGCATAACGATCGTTTCTTGGTTGATCTTATTAATGGCGCTCACTCGCCCTAGCTCAATCACAAGATCAGTCATCAGCCCAAAGGCAATCTGAGTGTTCTGAGGCAAGACCCCTCGTATCCGACTTAGTTGCGCCGATGAATACTGATCAATCGAAGTGCCATTCAACAAAATTGAGCCGCTTTTGATTTGATACTCTCGCGCAATCAGTCGAATAATCGTTGACTTACCGGCACCGCTTTTACCCAGGATCGCAATCCGCTCACCTGGCTTGATTGTGAAATCAAATGGCCCAAAGAGTTTTTTTCCAAGCTGTAGGCAAGTGTGCTGTAATTGCAATTCCATGTTAATCAAGCCTTGATCGGTATTGCCGCAATAAGAGCAAAAATAATGGGCCGCCTAACAGGGCAGTAAAAATACCGACAGGCACCTCTACGGGGATTGCAACGGTTCTGGCAATCGTGTCGGCAATCAAGAGAAGAATGGCACCCACTCCTGCAGAATAGGGAACTACCCTCTTTTGATCAGACCCCAAGCAAATACGCACAAGGTTGGGTGCCATTAAACCAATAAAGCCAATCATTCCGCACCATGCAACAGCTAATCCAGAAAGAGTAGCAACCAAAACGATGACCTTGGTTCGTAGGTGTGAAACGTTTATGCCGAGATGATTGGCAATATTCTCACCCAATGTCAAGCCATTGAGATCTTGTAAAAGTGTTCGAATCCAGACCCATCCAATGAATAGCGCTCCAACCAGCACCCCTATCATCATCCAGCGTGCGCTTGCAAGAGACCCAAGGGTCCAAAAGGTAAAGCTACGTAATTGCTCATCGTTGGCTAAATAGGTACACAAACCAATCACTGCGCCTGCTAAGGCATTCAATGCAATGCCGGTTAATAGGAGACCAGCAATCGATCCCGGAGATACAACACGGGCGACGTAATCAAGGCAGAAACAAACCGCTATAGCACCCAAGAATGCAAAAAACGGGATGACCCAGATCCGTAACTCTTCTGTGGGGATAAAGCGATAGCCATCCAACATCACAATCCCAATTGCCACACTGCAACTGGCACCCGCAGAAACTCCCAATAAACCAGGTTCAGCTAAGGGATTACGAAATAAGCTTTGTGCGAGAGCGCCTGCAATGCCTAGAGCGGCACCAACCGTAATGGCTAATAAGACACGTGGGATCCGAATGGTCCAAAGCACATAACTGGGACCCTCATAACCATTCTGCTGACTAAATAGGTGTAACCAATCAGCGCTTTGAATATCCACGGCACCGAAGTTCACTGCGATAAGAAAAGCAATTAACCCAACAAGAATTAACCCAAGCCTTACGCCCCAGGCTGAGAACTCAAGAGGACTGACGACCTGTCTCATCCTAATAAGGTGCGTGCATGACGATGCAGCGCTAAGACTGCCTCAGGCATTCGTGGACCAAACCCTAGTAAATAAACAGCATCCATTGAAATAATCTTCTGACTAAGAATCGCTTTCGTTCTTTCCATACCGGGTAGGCGCGCAAGCTGAGCTCGCCCGCCAATCGCTTGCAGTCCTTGATCTGTGACCAGGATCAAATCAGGATTAGCCACAATCACGGCTTCTGGAGTTAGCGGTTTGTACCCTTTAAAACCATCGAGCGCATTTCGTAGACCAGCGTAACGAATCATGGCATTGGCATTGGTTTCTTGGCCAGAGACCATTACTTGGGATGGGTTCATTGAATGAATGTAGAGCACACGAGGGGCTGCGCTTGGAAAGGGTTGAGATTTCATCTCATCTTCGATACGAGCCCACCCCTGCTGCAACTGTAGCTTCAATTGATCGGCTCGAGTTTGTTGATGAATCACTTGACCAATCGCAATCACCCGATCGCAGATTCCGGTAAATGTGTGATGGGCAGGCAAGCGCCGTATCTGAATCCCGGCATCTTGAATCTGTCGGAGTACCACTGCAGGTCCAGCATCCTCGGTGCATAAGATTTGGGTTGGGGATAACGATAAAACACCCTCTGCCGATAAGGTTCTTGAATAGCCAACACTAGGTAACGTGCGTGCGGCATCCGGATAAATCGAGGTCGTATCAACTCCCACAATCAAATTACTAGCATTTAGTGCATACACAATTTCTGTAACTGCTGATCCAATACAAATCAGACGTTGACGACTTGGGGTTGCTTGAGCTCGCTCTGCCAAAGCTGGCTTCCCAAGCCATACCATGGGGATGGCTGCCATTGCGCACAGTACACGACGACGTCCAGTATGACTAAGATCACTCATTGACAAACCTCCACCAATCCATGTTCACCCTCAATCTCGGTTACCAGATCTCGCCAGGATGTAAGTTCAGCTTTACCAGGCTTACGCTCTCCGAAAAACATTGCAATGGCCTCGCCGCTCTGATCAAAAAACTCAATAGAAGTAACAGTGCCGTCAACAGTTGGTTTTCGAACAATCCAGGCATGCTCAATCAGATCCTGACGAACATGCAAGTTAAAACGGGGATCCATCACATTGATCCAAGACCCTTGTTCAATAATCTGATCAATGGGTCCCGAATGTATCTGAATCATTCCGGGATTGCCGACAAAAACCATGATGGGGGTTTGGGTCTGAGCTGCGAGCTGTAACATCGATCGCAGGCAGTCCTTAGAAAGCTCCCGAACAAACTCAGGCTCTGCTAAACGAAGTGCCTGAGTACGTGTGAGTGTGTATTTTCTTAAGAGCGGATAAAAATCATGGGTATCCTTAAGATCTCTCCATGCCTGCCAAAATCCGGCACGATCGATCTCTGCATCGGGGATGGGGGTTGGCTTTACCTTGAGCTTTGATACCTCAAGACCAGGCTCTTGTTGGGCGACTGCAAATAATGAAACGATTCCATCAAAAGCCGATACATCGCTCTGTGGCTTCAGATGCACCTTATGAATCGCCTGTCCCTGGGCATCAAAGAATTGCAAGCTACGCTGCTCTCCATGAGAACTACTTTCAGTAACTGCAAATCCAGCAAACCAATGTTGATAAAAGATCCGCAAGTCAATCTCACCCACGACCAGACCTACCGACCCCTCTTGACTCACCTGACGGTATTGACCAGTTTTTTCATGGACGCAGGCTTCGTTACGGGTGAGAGCCATGATCTCCCCAATCGACTCAATCGAGGCTATCAGCGCAGGCCAATTGGCATCCAGACGAATTGCTCTTAAGCCTTTAGCTGCCGTAGCACCAAGTCCAACGTGAGCGGCAATCAACTCTCCCTCAGAAATAGTAAGCATCGCAGCAATTTCTCGATGCCGTAAGCGCCTCTCTTTACGCAAGGTGATAAACGATTGACGAATACGATGAATTGTCGGTTTCATAAGACCTCCTTAAAAGTCATAACGAGCTGAGATTTGCCAATTCCGCGGCGCTGCCGTGGCTGATTGCTGAGCAGCTTGGGCGTTGTACCCTGAAAATCCGCCAGCCGCCGCTCGGTTTTGAGTTAAAACAGAACCCTGGACATCCGACCAGTTCCAATAGGTGGTGTTAAACACATTATTGAGATTGGCATTGATCGTGAGTTTTTTAAGGGGCTTCCAGTAGCCCGTCAGATTAAGAACGGTCGATGCGGGTGACAAGAATTGATTTGCCGTACCACCGGTAGCATCACTAAAGTTCACACGATCGGCGGATTTTCCCTGATTCCAAATAACATTGGCAAATGCTCCCCAGCTACTAGCGTCATGCCGCAATCCTATAATGGCGCGCAAAGGCTGAATCGTATTTAACGGTGCTGAAATCCCATTTTGGGTTTGCTCACCATAGCTATAGGCCATCGCTGCATTCGCCTGCCAATCCTGAGCAAACGCCCAATCCGTTCGAACATCCCATCCCCAAATATTGACGTTTGATAAGTTTTGATACTGATACAAGAGCATGCTTGGAGAACTACCGTTATAAGACCCGCGATATGAAACTTGAGAAATAAAGTCTTTGTAATAGTTTGCGTACCCCGAAGCTTGATAACGAAACTGATGAAGCTGACCGCGAGCACCGACCTCAAAGCCATTGCCAGTTTGCGGTTTTAGGCTGACATTTGGGATGCTGATGTATGGCTCGTTTGCTCTTCCCTGATATAGGGAAAGTGTTTGATCCGGTGTTGGCGCAGTAAATCCAGTTCCCCAGTTTGCAAACGGACGAAACTCGCGGGCTATATTCCAAATTGCTCCGATTCGAGGCGATACCGCTGATCCAGAGTTCGATGGCAATGAACCAGTGACTGGTGTAATCAAATAACTGTCATAGCGAAGTGCTGGAATCACACTCACTTGATTGAAATCCATTTCACTTTGCAAAAACGCGCCGCCAAGGTTGTAAGTTGATTTGGGTGCAGGTGTAATTGAGCTTCCATTGCCCGCCGCATTGAGTTGACTCGAGATGCGTGAGGAACTCCAATCAAATCCATAGGTCAGACGCTGATTGACGATACTGGTGGTATTACTCTCTAGGGTCGTATTGATGCCATAGGTATCTTGACTATAGGTGTTATTGCGGCTGCGCCATGATGAGAGAGGTGGATTGCCAACTTGTTGCTGATATGAATTTTGAGTGACATCTGCATCTTGGTAATACACCATGACATTGGCTTTTTGAACATACAGCGCCCCACTGTCCTTAAAATCGTATTCACTTGATACTCGATTACGAGTGGTCTTATCTTGGCTGGTAGATGTCACAACATTGTTATAAGTAGTGGGTCCAGGTCCAGACGAAATCCAGCCTCCGCCAGCTCCCAAATCCGATAAGTTATTCACGTTTTGTGTGACGTTTTGAGACTCAAAAGTAATGCCCAGTTTTTGATTGCGATCGATTTGGGCAAATCCCTTAGTCAGAACATACCAATTGCTGTAATCTGCTGGATTGGGCGCTGTTCTGGTGATGCCGGTTGAGTCATTGAATCCTTGATTTTGATATTGGTGGCCGGCTTGAAAGTTTCCAAGCACCATCCCTTGCAAATGGTCCTGAATACCAGCATAGCCAAAGGTCGTATTCGAAGATGTATCGATGCTCGAGTAGCCGGTACGAGCCAATCCGCCATGAGTCTCACCCTTTTTAATGAAATCACTTGGATTAAAGGTCTGAAAATTCACGATGCCAGCGAGGCCATCGCTGCCATACTGAGTTGACGATGGGCCGCGCACTACCTCGACTCGACGAAACCCATCAACATCCAGAAAGTTTCCTCGCCCGACCGATAGTGCCCCAAACGAGAACGCATTTGGTACCCGAATACCATCTACAAGTAGTAAAACATTATTGCCCTGCAGACCACGGATATTGATACTTTCATTTCCTGCCCGGCCCTGGGATCCCACAGCCAAACTGAAACGTTGTGTTTGCTGGGGAACCGTGACATCGACCGAGTTATTAAATAGGTCTTTAATATTCCGGTCGCCCTTTTCTTGGATCTCTTCAGACGTTGTTGCGGTGACAACATTGGGTACGTTATCCACCTTACGAGGGGATCGAGTCGATGTCACGATAATCTCTTTCAGAATGACATCCACCTCGCCCCGCTCACCACGGGATTGTTCAATAGGTCTTCCATCTTCGGTGGTCACTGTCTGACTATGGGCACTTATGGCAATATTCGCCATGGTGATGGCTGTAATAGCCGCAAATCGGTGTTTTCTTAGATTCATGCTCGCTAGAATTTGGTGACACTAGCTAGCGACGGCGGGCTGTGACGTTTACGTAATCGTTTTTTGGTTTAAACGAATCTCTACTTTAATGAGAATGATTCTCATTGTCAAGTGATATTGACAATATTACCTGCATGGAAATCAAGCCAATACAAAGACGATAGGCAATCGATAGCAGTACGGGATAGCGGAACCATTTTGGCGCGCCGGATGAAATTTCCAGTGCGTCACCGTATTCAAGGCCGAACGATCAAGCGCTGGATGACCAGACGATTGAGCTAATTGCAAGCGGCTAATAGCGCCATGCTCAGATACGCATAATGAAAGCCATACTCTACCCTCCTCCCCGTTTTCTCGACTAGCGATCGGATACGGCGGCTTTGGGTTATTGAACCTAGGGTCAGCAGCGGATGGCAAGGATATGGGTGCAGATGACACATTCGAGCTTCTGCTGTCTGGCTGTTGATTGGTTGTGAGCCCCTGGCTACTCCCAATAGTTGGTGTATTCGGTTGATTAATTGGATCTTGCTTTGCATGAATTGGCGAAGTTACTGTTCTTTGAATCGCATTCGACTCGCGCTCAATCAATTGGCCATAGAGGATAGCAGGCGACTCAGGCCGATGATTAGTTATGGCAGTCATCATCCATCCAATTAGCATGGCATGTCCCATGCATACCGATAGAGTAATTTTGAATGAAGGCGAACGCAGTAACTTCCCTGAATTCATATCACTTGGTTAAGATCAATTTACCTAATTGGGTAATTCGTAAGGTATAAATCACACCATGATGGTTAATCTGAATCGCGCTTTTCGAACCAAATAGCTCTTCGCTGCGGTATACCCACATATCATTGCTTGATATCGGCGCCGATGGTTTTAATGTTTCTTCTTTTTGAGTCATATCAAGATCGATTTAGCCTAGATTGCAATCCATAAAAGAATGTTTCCGGCAATCGTCAGCAGGCCCATGGCCAAAATTGTCCGATCTTTTGGCTGAATACTATTTTTTCAATCATTCTTGTACCCCTTTCTGTCTATTCGTATGATACTATAAATGAGAATGATTATCAATAAGGATAAGATGATGAATACCCAGCATACTGTTTTACTCATGGGCGCACTTGCAAAAATCATGGAACTTTCTAGAACACATTGTTCAGTGCTTGCCGAGCAAACCGTTATTTCCTTACGCGCTCTCAATCGATGTCCGGAATTGCCTGAAAGCTTAAAAGTCCAGATTGAGGAAATGCTCGATACCCTAGAGGAGCAGTATCAACTGGATCATGCACAAAAAGATAGTGAGTCAGGTTCACAATCGCTTAATTTATTCTGTATTCATACAATGCAAACGCGCAAAGCCCCGCTTTATGCCGATGCTAGTCTAGTGTGATTTGTATGAACTGGATATTTTGTATTAGGATTTTCCAAGTAACATAAGAGGGGTCGCTTTAGCTACCCCTAATTTTTTAACCCAATTGAATATTTCAAAACCTGCTCGATCGATTAACCCCAATTTAGCCTCACTATTAATTGTGATTGCCGAGTTAATGGGGACTTCTTTGTGGTTCTCCATCAATGGAGTGGCTGATAATTTGATTGATTCATGGAATATGAATCTTGCAGGCATCGGCATACTAACCAATGCCGTGCAATTTGGGTTTGTAGCTGGTACCCTAGTATTCGCCCTAAGTGGCTTCGCGGATCGGTTTAGGCCGAGTCATCTTTTTGCTGGATGCGCCCTACTTGGGGCACTGTTCAACACCGCATTTGCCGTATGGGCTGATGGTATCTGGATGGGCTCTGCACTGCGTTTCTTGGTTGGAATTTGTCTAGCCGGCATCTATCCCATCGGCATGAAACTGATCATGACCTGGGATCCCCAAAAGGCATCATCGCGCATTGCTCAGCTAGTTGGCATGCTAACACTAGGAACAGCCATCCCGCATGCCACACGGTACTTGGGTGTGGATTGGCCTTGGCAAGAGGTTATTTTATTTTCCTCCTTCCTGGCCGTCATTGCGATGGGAATTATTTTTTGGCTTGGCGACGGCCCACACCTCAAATTAGGCGCCGCTTCACGGGTGAAGCTAAGTGGCTTTCGTCGGCTCTTTGCAATCCCCGAATATCGTCGCTCCGCCTTTGGTTATTTTGGTCATATGTGGGAACTCTATGCGTTCTGGGCACTAGTCCCATTTCTAATTGCTAGTACGTATCCCATTCAAAACTCTTTGGATTTATCCGGGCTGGCATTTTCGGTAATCGGGGTTGGAGCACTTGGCTGCTTTCTTGGAGGGCAACTTAGCAAATCGATGGGCGGCATAAAGGTTGCCTCAACCGCACTAGCGCTGTCCGGTCTTTGCTGTCTACTGTATCCATGGGTTACTGGATTACCGCTATGGGCACAAATTCTGTTTTGGCTTATTTGGGGCATGAGTGTCGTAGCTGACTCACCACAGTTCTCGGCCCTATCGGCCCAAGCTTGCCCACCCGAAATTGTCGGTACAGCACTGACAATTCAAAATGCAATTGGCTTCACCATTACGATGATCTCCATTCAAATCAGCACTCTTGCTTTACCCATCATCGATCACTATATTACGTGGCTATTGCTACCGGGCCCTGTATTGGGGCTTATTTTTCTGAATCGCATTTCAAAGAATAGCTCTTGAATATGCGCCGCATCGAAATTGTTACCCCGGCTCCCCCTGGGAGCCTTCATGGAAATCGTCTAACCGCCAAACGATGGCAAGGGTTTTTAAGACAACTTGGCTATCGAGCACCCATCACTGAATCCTGGTCCGGTAAAGATGCCGACCTCTTGATTGCCCTTCACGCTTACCGAAGTTATGCGTCAATTGATGCATTTAAGATAGCTCACCCAAATCGTCCTTTAATTATCATTCTTACCGGTACAGACCTGTACCGAGATATGGCCAACCACCCTGAAGTTCATGAATCGATGGCATTGGCTGATGTATTGGTGGTTTTACAAACAGAGGCGTTGCGAATCGTTCCCGCAAAATGGCGTCATAAGGCTACGGTTATTCATCAGTCGGTACCTCAAGTACCTAAACAGCAGAAACCCAAAGGTCAATTCAGCGTGAGTGTGATTGGGCATCTTCGCCCCGAGAAAGATCCCTTTTGTATCGTGCGCGCACTGCCCCACTTACATAGCAATAGTCAAATCACCATTCAACACTTGGGGATGGCCATGAGTAGGGAAATGGAAAAAACCGCACTGCAAGCCACCAAACAATATGGTCGCTATATCTGGCATGGTATGGTAAGCCATCGGATAACACTTAGGACTCTGGCACAGAGTCATATCATGGTTATCTCCAGTCGCATGGAGGGTGGTGCTCATGTGGTTTCCGAGGCGATTGCGGCAGGTGTTCCGATGCTTGCCTCAAAAATACCAGGCAATTGTGGTCTGCTAGGAAAAGATTATTTGGGATTTTTTCCGGTTGGCGATGAAAAAGCCTTGGCCAGACTTCTGTGCCGCGCAGAAACCGATCAATTGTTCTACAAAAAGCTTCAAGATCAAGTTAAGAAATTACAAAAGCTTATCCAACCCAAACATGAACGATCTTCTATAGGAAAACTAGTAACCCGCTTACTCTAATCTTGTGAAATAAGTCAAATGAGTGTCAGTTCACTTTATATCGAATCGATGACAAAGGTTGGTCAATCCTACTCTGCGGTATCTGGGTTATCTATCTTTGGAAGCGCATACCACCGATACAACGCGCTAATCTACAAAACTGGCTGAATGAATGCAAACCAAGCCCCGACTAACAACAAAACTAGGCTGAACCAATAAATCCGTAAGGAATTTTTTCGGGTTTTCAGGCAAGTATCACGGAGTGCCGGGTCAATGGGACAGGGTGCATTGCGATTACGCCATTGCAAAATGCCACCAAGGACCATTAAGAAGGTGCTGATCGCAAAGATGACTTCTTTATGCTCACTAATCCATACGATTTGAGGAAAAACGGCAACCAATGAAGCGAGCGCAGCCCCAGCACCCAAACTAACCAGTAGCGCAGGAATCGCGCAGCAGATTAGTGTGCTGGAGCTTGCCAGTAAGGTTATCACCGAGCTGATAAATCCGGATTTTGACTCCTGTAAGCCATCGGTGGTCATTTCTTCTCTTTCTGCTGGGCTCTAAATTGGGCAACGGTCTGTGGAATCGTCTCAATCTTCACCACATCGTAGCCTGCATCTTTAATCTCGGCAGAGATTTCTTTCTCGTTGAGTGTTTTTCCTTCTTTAGGCTCAATCACGACGACCTTATTCTTTAGGTCTACAAACACTGCTTTAGTTTCACCCATCTTCGAAATACTTTTCTCAATTCCTTGGGCACAAAACGAGCACACCATACCGTTTACCGTTACCTTCATACTGGCATGTGCTGCAGACCCCAAACCCATGAGCGCAATAAATAGAATGGAATAAAGTGATTTCATCATGATTCTCCTAATAGTTGTACATAAAGTTAAAGCGCCACTGTCCAGATAAAGTGGCACCCGCTTCCACGAAATAACGGTTATGAATTACCCGTAACATCGGAGTGAATTCATACTGCTTAGAGACAAAGGTCATTCGCCTCGCCTCAATCACCAACCAGGGCTGGGGCTCGTCATAATCAACTTCATAGAATGACGCGCCCAATCGTGCAGTCGTGATATTGCTGGTTGCCCCCTCTGCAGCATACACTCGGGCCGAGGCCATGGAATAAAACCGAGTGGTTTCATAATCCACCTGAATACCTGGAGAGGCCATAGCCTTAGTTCCCACAAAGGTGTTACCCGTTGTAGCGCCTAACCCACCAATAAACCAGATATTGGCTTGTGCTTCGGGCATATTCCAACGCACGAGCTTGCGTGTATAGACTGCCTCAGCATTTTGCTGTTTAGATACCGAGTTATCTGTCTGCATTGCGCTGGTTGAAAACCCAAATGCATCGTTCCCTGTCGTTGCATAGTTCACAGCAAACTCTTGGTAGGTCTTAGAGAAGTCCCCCATAATCATCCAGCTGTTTTTAAACCCCATGGGGGCAGCATTTACCTGATTAGCCAACATAGACATCCCAAGTAATAGAAATTGGGGGAGTCGATTCATTTCAACTTCTCCAACGCGGTGACATCCAGACTGCCGCCGGCCTCCTTAAACTGAAATTGCACGCGATCTCCTGGCCGATACGAATCCAGTGGAACCTCTTTAGCCACATCAAAGCGCATAGTCATAGCTGGCATTTTGATGTTTGGAATCGGCTCATGCTTAAGAACAATCCGCTGTTTTGCAGTGTCTATACGAACAACTTCTGCCCTCACCCACTCTGAGCCTGCGGAAGCCAATAGAGAAAAAAGGCTAACGATTAGTAATAAAAGGTATTTCATTTAACTCTCCAAAGTAAAAGGAACCCAAAATTTGGGCGGACTTATCCTAGGGAGTTAAAGAATCGGGGGCTTATTTCCTAATACAAGATCTTCGCTACTAAATCTTTGAAGATCGGTAAATAAACTTTGCGTTGGTGATTCAAAGCGCACAATAGGATTAGTGATCAGGGTGGCACCGAAAGCCATGCATAAACTGCAAGAATAGCAATTAGCTTGATTACTTTCAGCATTCTGATCATCAGAATTCAGCGCCGCATCTTGGTGGCAAGGATGATGGCTATCTTTGGAGGAAATCGATGCACTGCCAAACTGTAAAGCCTCTTTTTGCAAACTCATATCCACCACCGCCCAAGACTGAATGGGCAGAACGGCGACCAACACAGTTAAGAGGAGTTGCTTTACCATTCAACAATCCTAGCACTCTTTAGAAAAGTTTGCTGATTTTTTCTGATTGGGGAGATAACTAGATGCTAATTAAATGCCCGTCGTGTAACAAATTAAACCGCTTATCCCCTGAAAAAGTGGCTAGCAAGCCTATTTGCGGTAGTTGCCAGCATGACCTCCTCTCTGCACCGATCGAAGCGAATGCCGGCGATTTTGGTGAGCTAATTCAACAAACTCAGATACCCGTTATCGTCGATTTCTGGGCGCCGTGGTGTGGGCCTTGCAAAATGTTTGCGCCCACCTTCAACCAGCTTGCCAAGCAATACACCAATCGGGTTTTATTTGTGAAGCTCAACACCGAGGACGAGCAAAGGATTGCCGCTCAGTTTGAGATTCGATCTATCCCCACCCTCGCATTCTTTAAGGGTGGAAAAGAAACGAATCGAGTCAGCGGTGCATTGGGGCCC
>JBDLUB010000006.1:0-14558 GCA_039805525.1 Pseudomonadota bacterium
TACGCTCATGCTCTTTCAGAAAGCGCTTGCGTAAGCGAATGCTCTTGGGGGTCACCTCCACCAACTCGTCATCGGCAATAAATTCCACCGCGTATTCCAGAGTAAGTTGCACGGGTGGAACGAGGCGTACTGCCTCATCGGTTCCAGAGGCACGCACGTTGGTGAGCTGCTTCCCTTTAATGGGATTGACGACCAAATCATTATCACGACTATGAATGCCAATAATCATGCCCTCATAGAGCGGGTCGCCCGGAGAGACAAACATACGGCCACGGTCTTGCAGCTTCCACAATGCATAGGCAACCGCATCCCCATCGTCTTGGCTAATTAATACACCATTGTGGCGCTCACCCAAAATACCATCTTTGACAGGGCCATACGAGTCAAAGTTATGGCTCATGAGTCCGTTACCACGGGTGAGGGTCATAAACTCACCCTGAAATCCAATTAAACCTCGGGCTGGAACCCGATACTCAAGACGGGTACGGCCCTTACCATCGCTCACCATATCTTGCAGTTCAGCTTTGCGCTTACCCAACTCTTCCATGACCCCACCCTGCGTCGCATCCTCCACATCCACCGTGAGGTTCTCGTAGGGCTCTAACTTCACGCCATTTTCTTCATGAAACACCACACGGGGTCGTGACACAGCTAACTCATAGCCCTCGCGTCGCATGTTCTCAACCAAAATGGTGAGATGGAGTTCGCCCCGACCTGATACTTCAAATACGGTATCGTCATCCGTATCACGTACCCGCAAAGCCATATTGGATTTGAGCTCGCGATCCAAGCGCTCCCGAATTTGCCGACTGGTCACAAACTTCCCTTCACGGCCAGCGAGAGGGCTGGTGTTCACCATGAAGTTCATGGTGAGGGTTGGCTCATCGATCTTGAGCATCGGCAAAGCATCGACCTGCTCAGGTGCGCAGATCGTCGTACCAATCGCCAAATCTTCAATACCATTCACCAAAACAATGTCACCCGCAATGGCTTCATCAACCACTTCGCGCTCAAGACCCTTGAACTTCAGCACTTGATTGATACGACCCTTAAAGGGTGTGCCATCGGGACCATTGATGCAGACCACATCGATACCGGGTTTAATTTTGCCGCGCCGAATCCGACCTACACCAATTTTGCCCACATAGTTGCTGTAATCAATCGATGAGATCTGCAACTGCAATGGGGCATCGATTTCATCATCGCGCACTGGCACATGCGTTAGTACTGCATTAAAGAGTGGGCGCATATCACCAGAGCGTACATTCTCATCGGTGCCGGCATAGCCATTTAAGCCAGAGGCATAAATGACCGGGAAGTCCAACTGCTCTTCGGTTGCTCCTAATTTATCGAAGAGCTCAAAAGTTGCATTAATCACATAATCACAACGAGCTCCAGGGCGATCGACCTTATTGATCACAACGATCGGCTTTAAACCCAAAGCAAGAGCTTTCTTGGTTACAAAACGGGTTTGGGGCATCGGCCCCTCAACCGCATCGACCAGTAGCAATACGCCGTCTACCATCGAAAGAACGCGCTCTACTTCGCCGCCAAAGTCTGCGTGCCCAGGAGTATCCACAATATTGATGTGCGTGCCCTCATACTCCACAGCGCAGTTTTTAGCCAAGATGGTGATACCACGCTCTTTCTCAAGATCATTAGAATCCATGATTCGTTCGGAGATTTTTTCATTCGAACGAAAAGTTCCAGATTGCCGTAAGAGTTGATCAACCAAAGTGGTTTTACCGTGGTCAACGTGGGCGATGATGGCGATATTACGAAGTGCGCGTTTGGTCATGAGTTGCTTTACAAAAAGATCAATTAGTTTTGGTTCAAAAGTCGTTGAGCGATAAATCGCCTTGGGTGTAACACTCCACTGCGCCAATCCGCTGTTCCAATAAAGTTTTGCGGTAAGGCTTGGCTGCGATAAATCCGGAATAAAGAATTAGCCCACTGGCTAGCACGATTGAGTGCGCATGGCACGCGCTGACCCATTTCTAGACGTTTAGCTTGTTGGTCATCTACCGTCAACTCAGGCAGAGTTTGTAGCAAGGCATCCACTGGGAGCAATACCTTAGGGGTGTTTTCAAGGGTCTCCAGGGTGCAACCCTGCTCCAAACTGAGGTGGCCAACCTTGGTGCGACGCAATGCGCTCAAATGTGCGCCACAGCCCAATGCGTTACCAATGTCTTGAGCCAAGACCCGAATATACGTTCCCTTGCTGCAATGGACTTCAATCTCTACGTGAGGCCAATGAATTGCGACGAGACGAATCGAGTAAATTGTAATTTTTCGGGGCTCACGCTCAATCTCCACGCCCGAGCGCGCGTATTCATAAAGGGGCTTGCCATCGCGTTTTAAGGCGGAGTACATCGGTGGAATCTGCTCAATGTCACCCATGAATTTAGGCAAGATTGCCTCCAAGAGTGTTTTGGCCATCAAATCATCCGCGACTTCAGCAGTCGATCGCTCTGCCAATATTTGCCCTTCAGCATCACCCGTATCAGTTTCGATGCCAAAGCGCAGGGTTGCGATATAGGTCTTATCAGCGTCCAAAAGATCTTGAGAGTACTTGGTAGCCTCACCCAAACAAATGGGCAATAAACCAGTCGCCATTGGGTCTAAGGTACCGGTATGACCAGCCTTTTCTGCCTGAAAAAAGCGCTTGACCGCAGTGACCGCACCTTGGGAACTCATGCCATTGGGTTTGTCTAGTAAGACCACCCCATCAATTCGTTGCGCCATCGCTATTAATTAGGCTTTGAGCCCAATGCCTGATCAATTAATCGCGACATCTCTGCGCCTCGCTCTATCGAGGTATCAAACACAAAATGCAAAGTGGGTACGGTGTGGGTGTGCATCCGCTTAAAGAGGAGGGAATGCAAATATCCGGCTTTTTCTTGGAGTGATCCCAGCGCATACTGTGAATCGCCACCCAAAACTGTGAAATACACCTTCGCATGCGCAAGATCAGGAGAAAGCTCCACCGCCTGAATAGTAATCAAACCATTCAAGGGATCACGCAATTCCCGGGGAATCAACTCTGCAAGGTCGCGCTGAATTTGATCCGCGAGACGCTGATGACGATGAGGACTGGTTTTGTGCATGATGATTAGAGGGTTCTTGCGACCTCAGTGACTTCAAAGATTTCAAGTTGATCACCCTCTTGGATGTCATTGTTGTTTTTCAAGGAAAGGCCGCACTCAAATCCACCTTTCACTTCTTTCACATCATCTTTGAAGCGCTTTAGGGAGTCGAGTTCACCGGTCCACACGACGACGTTATCGCGTAATAAGCGTACCCGTGAGTTACGGCGGACGATCCCATCGAGCACCATACAACCCGCAATGGCACCAACCTTGGACACATGGAAGACCTGACGGATCTCAACTAATCCAGTAATTTCTTCCTTCTTATCTGGTGTCAACATGCCGCTTAAGGCTGCTTTCACTTCATCGACCGCGTCATAAATAATGTTGTGATAGCGAATATCCACGCCATTACTCTCGGCAAGCTTACGCGCTACTGCATCAGCCCTCGAATTAAAGCCAATAATCACGCCTTTCGAAGCAATCGCAAGATTGACATCGGTTTCGGTGATGCCACCAACAGCAGCATGCACGATCTGCACTTTCACCTCATCGGTCGAGAGCTTTTGCAGTGACTGTGAGAGCGCCTCTTGGGAACCCTGCACATCGGCTTTAATAATGATCGGCAGAATCTTGGCTTCGACGGCACCCTCGCCCATGGTCTCCATCATGTTCTCTAACTTGACCGCCTGTTGCTTGGCCAACTTGACGTCTCGGAACTTGCCTTGACGGAACAGTGCAATCTCACGGGCCTTACGCTCGTCAGCAACTACCTGGAAAGACTCCCCAGCATCAGGCACTTCCGATAAACCTTGAATCTCAACTGGAATCGATGGTCCTGCTTCATTGGTTGATTTGCCGTTTTCATCCAACATCGCACGAATACGGCCATAGGACTGGCCAGCTAACAACATATCGCCACGCTTTAATGTGCCAGATTGAACCAGCACAGTGGCCACCGGACCACGACCTTTATCCAGGCGCGCTTCAATCACAATCCCCTGGGCAGGTGCTTCTTTAGGAGCCTTAAGCTCCAACACTTCGGCTTGCAACAATACGTTTTCAAGCAAGGTGTCGATACCTTCACCAGTTTTTGCTGACACTCCGATAAATGGTGAGTCACCACCGTACTCTTCAGGCACTACCTCTTCGCTCACCAATTCGGTTTTAACGCGATCGGGGTTGGCTTCGGGTTTATCGATCTTATTGATCGCTACCACTAAGGGCACATTGGCGGCTTTCGCATGATGAATCGCTTCACGCGTTTGCGGCATTACGCCATCATCGGCAGCCACCACTAAGATCACGATATCGGTCGCCTTTGCACCGCGCGCACGCATTGCTGTAAAGGCTTCATGACCTGGGGTATCCAAGAAGGTGATGACACCACGCGGGGTCTCGACGTGATAAGCGCCGATATGCTGTGTAATACCACCCGCTTCGCCTGCTGCCACTTTTGCAACTCGGATCTTATCTAAGAGCGATGTTTTGCCATGATCGACGTGACCCATCACAGTTACAACGGGTGGCCTTGGCATCAATGGGGCATCTTCAGCCGCCGCACCAAGATCAATTTCTGGATCGTCTAATTTAGCAGCATGGGCTTTATGACCCATCTCTTCCACGATGATCATTGCAGTGTCTTGATCCAGCACTTGGTTGATGGTCACCATCTGACCCATACCCATCAGTAATTTGATGACCTCAGCACCCTTGACTGACATTTTGTGGGCTAGATCCGCTACGGTAATGGTCTCAGGAATATGCACATCACGCACAATCGGCTCCGTGGGAACCTGGAAATTGCTCGCTGGGTTATCGTCTTGGTGCTGCTGTTTCTTACGACCGCCGCCTGTTCGCCAGCCACCGCCTAAGCCACCAGTAAGGTCGCCGCGTGTTTTTAGGCCAACCTTGCGCTTTGCACCCTCTTCTTGCCAGGTGGAGGAAGTCTCAGAAGACTTAATCAGCTTGCCGCCAACCTTAGTGGGCTTTTTCTTATCATCAGCTCCATCTGCTTTAACTGGCTTATGGAGGGTGCCTTTTTTGGCCTCTTCACTAGCGATCTCACTTGGGGCTTTTAGTACGCGCGCCGGCGCACTCATCATGTCCCGAATCGCAGATACCTCGGCTTCCGCCGCTGCGCGGCGCGATTGTAGTTCGGCCAACTCCTTTTTGGCCTGCTCTTTGCTAGCAGCCTCTTGCTCAGCCTCGGCTTTGCTTGGCTTTTGCTCAGCCTCTATCTTCTTTTGCTTTGCCTCACTCGCCGCTTTCATTTCGGCTTCTTGTCGCGCCAAGAGTTCAGCTTGACGAGCAGCCTCCGCGGCACGCTTTTCTAACTCCTCATCTGAAAGAATAGGCTTGGTCTCAACTACTACGGCTGGCTTTATCTCGGTCGGCTCATCTGCCTTACCAGCATCATCACGCTTAACTAAAACACGCTTTTTGCGCACCTCAACTTGCACGGTGCGGGTTCGCCCAGCTGAATCTGCTTGACGGATTTCGCTGGTCTCGCGCTTGGTAAGAGTGATCTTTTTGCGCACACCAGGCTCAGCACTGCCGTGTGCTTTTTGAAGGTAAGCCAGTAACGCGGTCTTATCTTTATCGGTGATCTTGTCAGCCTCGGATTCCTTATCGATTCCAGCGGCCTTGAGTTGTTCCAATAAATCAGCAGGACTGCGTTTAAGCTCCTCGGCTAATGCTTTTACAGTTGTTGTCGCCATGCGCTTCCCCTCATGCATTAAACCAATGTTCGCGCGCCTTCATAATGAGCGTTTTGGCTGCTGTTTCATCCATACCCGTCATCTCAACGAGCTCATCTACAGCCAATCCAGCCAAATCATCGCGCGTATGCACTTGGTTCTCGGCTAAGGTTGCAATGTATTCGGTGGAGAGGCCCTCAAGCGACCGCAAATCTTGCGAGACCTCTTCAAGACGCTCTTCCTTGGCCAATTCCATGGTTAAGAGAGAATCACGCGCACGAGTCCGTAACTCATTAACGGTATCTTCATCAAACGCATCGATCTCAAGCATCTCAGAGAGCGGCACGTAGGCAACTTCCTCAAGAGAATTAAAACCCTCTTCGATCAAAATATCAGCGACCTCTTGGTCCACATCGAGTTTGTCCATAAAGAGTTGACGTACCGCCACGGATTCTTTTTCAGACTTCTCGGCAGACTCTTCTGGGGTCATGATGTTAATTTGCCAACCGGTTAGCTCACTGGCTAAACGAACGTTCTGACCACTGCGACCAATGGCGATCGCCAAGTTTTCTTCATCAACCACCACATCCATCGCATGACGCTCCTCATCAACCACGATCGATGACACTTGTGCAGGCGCCAATGCACCAATCACAAATTGGGCTGGATCTTCAGACCATAGAACAATATCAACAGCCTCGCCCGCGACTTCATTTCGAACTGCGGTCACACGAGTGCCACGTACACCAACGCACGTTCCAATGGGATCAATACGCTTGTCATGGGTTACCACAGCAATCTTGGCTCGGATTCCAGGATCGCGAGCAGCCCCTTTAATTTCTAGTAAACGCTGCTCAATTTCAGGTACTTCGTTCTCAAACAGCTTAATCAAGAAGTCAGGGCATGTTCTTGAGAGCTCAATTTGAGGACCACGTGCCTCACGATCCACTTTCAGAATATAAGCACGCACACGATCGCCAGAGCGTAAGTTTTCTTTGGGGATCATTTGATCGCGGCGCAGCAATGCCTCGACACGACCTGATTCCACGATCAAACCATTTTTATCCGCCCGCTTGACGGTGCCGGTCATAATTTTTTCACCGCGCTCCAGATAGTCATTCAAAATCTGCTCGCGCTCGGCATCGCGAATGCGTTGCAAGATCACCTGCTTAGCGGCTTGGGCACCAATTCGGCCAAAGGCTAAGGATTCGATTTGCTCTTCAATGTAATCGCCTGTCTCAATATCGGAGATTTGCTCTTTAGCCTCAAATTGCAAAATTTCTTTATCGGGCTCTTGAAGACCAGCTTCGTCGGGAACCACCAACCAGCGGCGGAAGGTCTCGTACTCACCGCTGTTGCGATCAATTGAGACCCGAATATCAACATCCTCGGTGTACCGTTTTTTGGTTGCCGATGCAAGCGCTAACTCAAGAGCTTCAAATACGATCTCACGATCAACATTTTTTTCACGGGCCAGGGCTTCTGCCAACATGAGAACTTCACGACTCATGATTTTCTTCCTTTGAAATCAATAACAGGGACCAAACGAGCTTTTTCCACTTCAGACAAACTAAATTCCAGTTCGGCTGGAGAGCCATCACTCGCCTCAAATAACAAACTAAACTTTGCATCCGGAGTATTGATCGACCCAGACCTTAAGCCTTGCAACACCCCTTTAAAATTCTTTCGATTACCTACTGCAATTCGTAACTTCAGCTCAATCTCTAAACCTGCGAACCGAACAAAATCCTCACCAGACTTAATCGGTCGATCTAATCCGGGTGACGAGACCTCGAGTCGCTCATACGGCACGTTCTCAACCGCGAAGGTGTAGGTCAACTGATGACTCACCTTCTCGCAATCCTCAACGGTAATCATGCGCTCATAGTCGGGGTTCTCAATCGTGACTCGCAATAAACCACGGCCTTCCCGCTCGATATCAACGAGCGAGTAGCCCAAATTGCGCACCTCGGCAGAAATAATCTGCTGTTCTTTCACATCTTCCCCACAAATCAACCGCTGTTATAAAACCGCTTTACATCGCATTTGGCAAAAAAAAATGGGCTTACAAGCCCATATTCCTCATTACCAGAACAGGCCAGCCTACGTTGATGTCAACATCAGCCGGTGCATACGTGAATTATACCTGATTCAGGAAAATCACTGAGAAATCAGAAACTTTCGCCTGAATTTCGGGGCTTACGAGGGCCCTTGAACGGCTTACCCTTATTGGGTCGCCGCTGACCCCCAGTGCTATTGCCCGATGGGGCGCTAAAGCCACTGGCATGATGAACCTTTTGACCCTTCGAGCGGGGTGAGCCCGATTTGCTTCCTTTGGAGTGCGAGGGTTTTTGCCCAAAGCCACCTCGCCCTCCGCCACCATTTGTACCTCGACCTTGACCAGGTAAGTGCGATACCCCATGTCCATGGTGAGTGGCTAGCGTAAGCGCCTCCTTGGATCCCCAATACGACACCGAGGTTTGCATTGGATCGGGCTGAAAGTTGGGATCGCTCGCTGGGTCCATTCGCGATGATCGACCTTGAGGCTGACCTTTATCTTTTGCCATGTTTTGGGGCAGCTTCAGACCAGCCATACGCATCAGCTGCGCCACGCTCTCCATGGGCACTTCTTCCCACTTCCCGCGACGCAAACGCGGTGGCAACATAAAAATGCCGTAACGGGTTCGAATTAGACGTGATACCACATGACCAGTTGCCTCAAACATCCGACGCACTTCACGATTACGTCCTTCGGTCAATGCAACCGAGTACCAACGATTTGCGCCATCACCACCGCCTTGACTCAAGCGCAAGAAACGCGCCTGTCCATCATCAAGCGTGATGCCAGTTTTTAATTGCTCGGCAGACTCAGCCGATAGCTCACCCAAAATACGCACCGCGTATTCACGCTCAACTCCATAGCGTGGATGCATCAAGCGATTGGCGAGTTCTCCTGAAGTCGTGAAGAGCAATAGTCCTTCGGTATTGAAATCCAAACGCCCTACGGCAATCCAGCGGCCTTGGCGCGGTTTTGGTAAGCGATCAAACACGCTAGGACGCCCTTCGGGGTCGGCCTGACTCACAATTTCTCCAGCGGGCTTGTGATACAGAATCACACGAGGGGGCTTCGTCGGGATCTTGCGATGCACGACCTTGCCATTGATACGAACAATATCGCTCGGGCCAACGCGCTGCCCAATGTGGGCCGGCATGCTGTTCACTGAAACACGACCTTGAATAATCAGATCTTCCATCTCACGACGTGATCCCATTCCTGCGTCAGCCAAAACCTTGTGAAGCTTAACCGTATCTTCATCATCCGCATCATCATCTAAACCATCGAGATCCGACCAGACTTCGTCGCGCAAACTCAGAGGTAACTCATCGACGCTCGCAAATTGCAAACGCTCTAGATCACTTAAGGACTCGGGCTCCTCGGATTCTTCCTCGCCCACCTTGCTAGCGCGCTGCTCAATTCCAGCCTCATGCGAGATTTCTTTCGGATCATCGCTAGCGGACTGCGATACAGTTTCAGGAGCCTCTAGAGCAGCATCAAACTCACCGGAGACTACGGCTGCAAACAAAGCTTCGGTCTCAGCAATTAGCTCAGGAGAGGCTAATGCAGCTGCCTTCGGATTTTCATTTGCGGATCCTCCAGAGTGACGCTTATTTTTATTGAACTTGCCTGGACGGGATTTGTTATTGAATTTATTAAACCGCCGCGGACCTCGATCTTTGCGTTGCTCAGCCCCCTCATCTCGTGAGGTGGAACCATCGGCTGTATCTGGACTCGTACTAACTTGGGAAGAATCGTTTTCAGGACTTGTCATTCTCAGAACTCTCAGTGGGCGACTCAAGCGGAATGACGGTCTCCACCGTGGCATCGGCATCAAACTCAATTACAGCTTGTCCTAATGCTTCTGCGGAGATGGAACCATCCTCAAGCATTGGCAAGCTTTGCAAATCTTTTAAACCTAAATCATCTAAAAATTGTTTGGTGGTGGCATAAAGGCCTGGTCGACCAATCGTCTCTTTGTGACCAACCACTTCCACCCAGCCACGATCTTCCAACTGACGCATCACATTACTGCTCACAACCACGCCACGCACTTCCTCAATTTCTCCACGAGTGACGGGCTGACGATAGGCAATGATCGCCAAGGTCTCAAGCACTGCCCGTGAATACTTGGGCGGCTTTTCTGGGGTGAGGCGATCCAGATACTCGCGCATCTGAAGACGGCTTTGAAAACGCCAGCCAGTTGCAATACTAACGAGCTCCATTCCCTTGTCGTGCCAGTCTTTCTGAATTTCTAACAAAATATTCTGAAGGTCTGCATTGGCCAAGGGTGGATCCACAAAGAGTCGGCCTAGCTCATTCACCGTTAATGGTTCTTGAGCGCAAATGAGAGCGGTCTCGATGACGCGCTTATAGTGATCGTTATCCATATCTTGTATCAAACAGCCTAGCTATTGAGAGGCTTATTCACAATCATCAAAAAAGTTGGGGTGTTCAGGAATGCGCGGGCATCACTCACAGCAATTCTTATTATGGGAAAAAGCCAGCCATCCAAGGAGGTTAAGTCGCTTGCGAAGCAATTTACACCTATCTGCGCATTATAGGGTAGGGTCAATACAATAGCCAGATGTCATCATTTTCTCCAAATCGTCGCGTGTTTTTGCAAGGCTTAGGTCTTGCTGGAATCAGCACCCTCCCTGCATGCAGCCTGTTTCGTGACAGTCCCAAACCCCCAGTTATTGCATTGGTTCTTGGTTCTGGCGCTGCGCGGGGCTTTGCGCATATTGGAGTGATTAAGGCCCTTGAGGCCCAGGGGATTCGTCCAAATCTGGTAGTGGGAGCGAGCGCTGGAAGCGTTATCGCCGCTCTGTACGCCTCTGGTTATAGCGGCCTAGACCTCAATCGAATTGGCCTCAATTTGGATGAAGCAGCCCTTGCAGACTGGGCCTACCCCTTTGCTGGACGCTTTGGTGGATTAATCAAAGGCGATGCATTGCAAAGCATGGTTAATCGAGAGGTCCAAAATAGAACTATCGAACAAATGACCATGCCACTCGGAATTGTTGCCACGGAATTACAAACCGGTAAAGGTGTTCTCTTTCGTCGAGGCGATACCGGTTTAGCGGTGCGAGCATCCTGCGCTGTTCCTGGGGTCTTTCAGCCAGCACTGATTCAAGGACGTGAATATGTCGACGGCGGATTAGTCGCCCCCGTACCCGTCCGTTATGCACATGAGATGGGAGCCACTTTTGTGATTGCCGTCAATATCTCTTCCGATGCGAGCGCATTTAATGCCACGGGCACGCTTGGTTTATTGCAACAGACCATCAGCATCATGCAGCAGAGCATCAATCAATATGAGCTAGCAAAAGCAGATATTGTGATTACACCCCAACTCAAGCAGATGGGGAGCGCTGACTTTAGAGCACGTAATGCCGCTATTCTCGCTGGCGAGCTTGCTGCTCAAGAAAAAGTGGGCGAGATTAAAGAAAAGCTACGAGGATTGAAATAGGGTCAGAGCTTACGTGGCTGAGCGCGTAACTTTTTTGCCTCCTGAATTAAGGCATTACGCTCTGCATTGCTTAACTCATCAGTGCCATCTAAACGTCTCGCGCCATCAAAGCGCTTGTCCCAATATGCACTTGCTAAGTCATCAACTCGGACTGCTGAGCCCTTTGATGGGGAGTGAATGAATTTGTTATCGCCCACATAAATACCAACGTGAGAAAAGGTCAAGCGCATCGTATTGAAGAACACCAAATCACCGGGCTCTAACTCCTCCCGAGAAATGGGCTTACCCACTTTACTCATTTGTGAGGACTTAGGTGGGAGTAAAAAACCTAATTTATCTCTAAACACAAATCGCACAAAGCCACTCGCGTCCAAACCAGATTGTGACAAGTCGCCATTCCAGCGATATCGCACCCCAATTAATTGCATCGCTTCATTAATTAGGGCTTCGGTTTTGGTCGATACTGAATCCACTACTTGATGGGTAAAGCGAGCAAAGTAGGAAGAATTACCCTCAATCCGAACCTCTGGTTTTGGGGCCTCTTTGGCTGCTGTATCCGCAGCTGTATTGGCACTGGCGATCGATACAAATCCACCCAAAACCACGACGGTTAGGAATTGAAAAGGTAAACGGATCATGTGCTTACGAATAGGCATGAATGGATTCTAGCAAAACAGAAACAAAAGGGAAAGCAAGTTAATCCCGAATATTGATTCTTAAGTATCTGTTTTATATAGTTTTTTATTTCTAGGTCAGCTCTGCTGCCCTAAATAATGCTTTGGTATAGGCCTCTTTAGGATCACGAACCATGGCTTCCGTCTCGCCATACTCGACCACCTCCCCAGAGCGCAAAACCATCAGCTCATGTGACATTGCCCGAATCACCGCTAGATCATGACTAATGATGAGATAGGCAAGGTTGTACTTCTTTTGAAGCTCACCAAGCAACTTTAAGACCTGTTTTTGGATCGAAACATCTAAAGCCGAAGTGGGTTCATCAAGCACCAATATTTGTGGCTTCAGAATCAGGGCGCGCGCAATGGCAATCCGTTGACGCTGCCCACCAGAAAACTCATGAGGATAGCGCTGGAGAGCGGAGCGATCTAAACCAACCTCACGCAAGATCTCAACCACTCGGGTCTCGCGTTCACCGTGCGACAAATGAGGTTGATGAACATCTAAGCCCTCCGACACAATCTGAAAGATAGTCATGCGAGGTGATAAAGAACCAAAGGGATCCTGAAAAATCACCTGCAAATGAGCGCGCATCGCGCGACGCTCGATTGGAGTTAACGTTGGCCACGATTGATCCAAGACTGAGACATCGCCCTCCACCTTGGCAGTTGTCCCCCCGAGCAATCCCAAGATGGCCATCGCTAAAGTTGTTTTCCCGGAACCAGATTCTCCGATTACACCGATTGTTTGCCCCTGCTTGAGTTCAAGACTTAAGGGCTTGAGTACTTGATGGCGCTTAGGCTTAGCAAACCAATCCCGCCAGCGCAAGCCACCATTAGCAAAATTGGGTTGCGGGTACGAGACACTCAATTGATGCGCAGTTAATAAAACGGGGGCCAACGGCACTACCGGTAGCAGTTCACGCTCAGGCTGACTGTTCACCAATTGCTCAGTGTATGGATTAGAGGGGTGCGAGAAAACCTCATGCGTTAATCCGGCTTCCACTAAGCATCCCTGATTTAAGACCCCTACCCGGTTTGCAAAATGCTTCACTAAGTTGAGGTCATGCGTAATTAATAGAATCGCCATACCACCGTGCTCTTTCGCTTCTTCTTGCAGATCGCGTAGTAAATCCAAAATCTGGAGACGCAAACTTACATCTAAGGCAGTGGTTGGCTCATCGGCAATTAGCAAACGTGGTTTACATGCCAATGCCATTGCAATCATGGCGCGTTGGCGCTGACCGCCAGATAACTGATGGGGATAGGCATAAAAACGCTCTTCTGCTTGCAAAATCCCGGTTTTCTTTAGAAGCGCGATGGCAGTCTGGCGGCATTCCTCCAAAGGCATTAAGGGCTCATGCACCTGAACTGCTTCAACAATTTGATTGCCAATCGTAAACAAGGGATTGAGCGCAGTCATTGGCTCTTGAAAGATCATCGCAATCTCACGCCCCCGAATCTCCCGAATACGCTCAATCGATAAATCCAATAGATTTTCTTCTTTGCCATCCTCGCGTTGCCAGAGAATGCGGCCCTGCAAGCGAGCGCCTTCTGGAGTGAGGCGCAAAGGCGCTAGTGCGGAGAGAGTTTTTCCGGAACCGGATTCACCAACCAAGGCAATGCGCTCACCCGGCGCAATGCTCAGATCGAGTTCACGAACGGCATACTTCTCTCGTCGCCCAGTACCAAACGAAATCGAAAGTTGCTCGTAGCGCAATAAGCTCATGCGCGCGCTCCTGTTAATGGATTACTCTTACGAGAATCAAATGCATCCCGCAATGCCTCGCCCATAAATGTCAATAAGAGCAAGGTGCCACCTAGAACAACGAAGGTCGATACCGAAATCCACCAAGCATCTAGATTTGCCTTGCCCTGCGATAGCAACTCCCCCAAGCTAGGAGTTCCTGGAGGCACTCCCAATCCCAAGAAATCCAAACTCGTGAGTGACAAAATCGCCGCACTCATCCGGAACGGTAAAAAAGTAATGACGGGGGTTAAGCTGTTTGGCAAGATATGGCGCCGCATAATCTGAGCATTCGTAAGCCCCAAGGCTTTGGCCGCACGCACATACTCAAGAGCGCGATTACGAAAGAACTCGGCGCGCACGTAGTCGGATAAACCCATCCATCCAAATGCAGCTAACAAAATAATCAATAAGAGAACGCTGGGATTAAAGATCGAGGCAAAAATAATCAGTAGATACAACTCGGGCATCGCCGACCAAATCTCAATCATGCGTTGGGTAATGAGGTCAAAGCGTCCACCAAAAAATCCCATCAACGCACCCGTAACCACTCCAACCACTACACCCACTGCAGTCAAGGCGATACCAAACAGAATGGATAAACGAAATCCATAGATTAAGCGTGCCAATACATCGCGCCCCCGATCATCGGTACCTAACCAGTTCTCCGCCGAGGGTGCTGCTGGATTGGGCTCTTTGGCAAAGTAATTGAGGGTCTCAAAACTATAGGGAATGAGGGGGTAAATGGCCCAGTTGGAGCCATCGGTAATGTTCTTTTTAATATCCGGATCCAGATAATCAGTGCGCGTGGCGAAGTCACA
>JBDLUB010000007.1:0-13843 GCA_039805525.1 Pseudomonadota bacterium
CCATTTAATTTGGACACCTTGGCAGTTGCAACCTATCAATTGGCGGCTGATGAGCGCCTAGCCGAGTTGGCATTACCGGCCTTAAGCATTGTTTTAGTTGGTCTTTTACCGGTGATCTTGCTATCCAGGGCCATTGCTCAGAAACGTTAAAAACCATATAAGTACCAATATTATTGATAATCATTCTCATTCGTATTACAATGTAATCTTTGTAATCACTTATAGAAATGGTTTGACATGCAAGGAATTTGTTCGGATTTCACTTCTTTAATAAAGAAGGCATCCTTCATACTTGGTTTAGGTTTTGCAATGACTGCACCACTTAGCCATGCAGCTGAGCCTAACACGGTTCTTAATTTGTACTCCGCGCGGCATTATCAAACCGATGAATCGCTTTATGCCAACTTCACAAAAAGCACTGGCATCAAAATTAATCGGATCGAGGCGGATGACAACGCCTTGCTTGAGCGCTTAAATAGCGAAGGCGCCAAAAGCCCAGCTGATGTGATCTTGCTTGTTGACGCAGCGCGATTGTGGCGTGCGCAGGTCAATGGCATGTTCAAGCCAATTCAATCTAAGGTATTGGATCAGCGTATACCAGCTAGCCTGCGGGCTAAAGCCGATGCAGAGGGTACTACCTGGTTTGGATTCTCAACTCGGGCGCGCATTATTGTGTACAACAAAGATCGTATTAAACCGGAGGATGTGAACACCTACGAAAAGTTAGCCGATCCAATCAATAAAGGTAAGGTATGCACCCGTTCGGGCTCACACCCCTATATGTTGTCATTGGTGGGTGCTCTGATTGAGCGTGATGGTACTGCGGCTACTGAGAAGTGGGCTAAAGGCATGGTCGCGAATATGGCGCGTGCACCCAAAGGTGGTGATACCGATCAAATCCGCGCTGTGGCATCGGGGGAGTGCGCGGTTGCTTTAACCAACTCTTACTACTTGGCGCGTTTGATGCGCTCGACTAAGCCTGAGGATATTGCCGTGGTTGCTAAAGTGGGTCATATTTGGCCCAATCAAAATGCTGGTGGTGTGCACATTAATATTTCTGGGGGAGGGGTAGCCAAGAACGCTCCCAATCCGCAAGCAGCCATTAAGTTTTTAGAGTACCTAGCAAGCGATGCGGCACAGGTCTATCTGGCGGATGGTAATAACGAATGGCCGGTGGTAGCGGGCGTAAAAGTCGATAATCCTGCCCTAAAAGCCCTCGGACCTTATCAAGTTGAAAAAGTGTCGATCGCTGCCATTGGCCGCAATCAAGTGGCGGCGCAGCGTATCTTGGATCAAGCAGGATATCGTTAGACTGCTAACCGCGACCCACAAATGGCATCTTGCTGGCCATGATGGTCATGAACAAGATATTACTTTCGGGCGGCAGTTTGGCCATTTGTAAAACAGCCTGCCCAACATGATTGACATCCATGCGCGGCTCGACTTTGATCGAGCCGTCAGCCTGCATAATCCCGGCGGCCATGCGTTCGGTCATTTCAGTAGCTGCATTGCCAATATCAATTTGCCCGCAATTAATATTAAAGGGGCGGCCATCGAGGGCGATGGATTTGGTTAGGCCAGTGATTGCATGCTTAGTTGCGGTATAGGGCGCGGTATTGGGTCGTGGAGCATGCGCTGAAATCGAGCCATTATTAATAATGCGACCCCCTTGGGGTGACTGGGCTTTCATCATCCGCATAGCCTCTTGGGCGCATAAGAAGGCACCGCATAAATTACTGTTAACTACATTCATCCATTGCTCATAACTAAGTTCATCCATGGGAATAGCGGGGGCGCCCATACCAGCATTATTGAATAGCACATCAATGCGGCCGAAGTGATCTTTTAGCTTGCCAAACAACGCTTTTACATCCTCGGGTTTGCCTACATCACAGGCGACTGCTAAACAATTACTTTCATTCCCGCCAATATCGTCAATTGCTTTTTGCAAACGTTCTAGATTGCGCCCAGTAAGCACGACCGAGAATCCATCGGATAACAGCGCTTTGGCAGCGGCCTTACCAATACCAGTTCCGGCACCAGTAACAAGAGCAACACGCAAGGGATTTAAGTTCGTTGGCATGGATTTAATCAGGGCATAATGGTTAAAAATAGAATGATAAACCCATGAACTTTCTGTATTACCTGGCCTCGCGACCATTCCTTTTAGTGAGCGCATTTCTGGGGCTCTTGGTCGCTATTTTTTTGGCCGCTTGGTCGGCATTACCTCAACCTCCCAAGACGCTCACTATTGCCACCGGATTTCCGGAGGGCTTGTACAGCCAGTTTGCTAAGCAATTGCAAATAGAACTGGCCAAAGAGAAAATAAGCTTAGAGATTCGGAACACTGGCGGGAGTGTTGAAAATCTAGCTCTTATTAATAATCCACAGTCAGGAGTTGATCTGGCGATTGTGCAAAGTGGCATTGGGAATGCGCAGCAGTACCCAGACCTTGTCTCCTTAGCCGGTCTTTTTTATGAACCACTTTGGGTGTGGTATCGACAAGCTGCATTTGCGAAAGAGGGTGGGGTGCTTAGCCAATTAAGTCAGCTTCAGGGTAAGCGGGTTTCTATTGGTAATGAGGGCAGCGGTACCCAGTTATTGACCGAGATGATTCTTGGCCACAACCAGCTTGATTTTTCCAAAGGCGGGTTACTTGAAAAGCTAAATCCATATGAGGCAACTCAGAAACTTGAGCGTGGTGAACTGGATGTGGTGTTCATCGTTGTTGCGAGCGAAGCAGCTCTTCTTCAAAAGTTCTATCAGATTCCGGGGATTCGGTTGATGGATTTTGATCAAGCAGAGGCTTATTCTCGTCTCATGCCCTTTTTAAAGCGTGTGGATATTCCACGAGGCTTAATTAGCATTGCGCATGATTTACCAAAAAATGATATTCGGGTACTGGCCTCGACCGCCGTCTTGGTTGGTAAAAAGGACATTAATCCAGCAACTGTGAGCGTCTTACTGGGCTCGTCTTATGATATTTTGCGAAATTACACCCGTTTACAAAAAGCCGGTGACTTTCCTACAGCGCAGGGATTGGATTTCCCCATTGATTTAGATGCTGAGATTTTTCTGCGCGATGGACCATCCTTTTTTTATCGGCATTTACCATTTTGGGGTGCAGTATGGGTTGAGCGTTTTATTAAAATATTAATCCCATTACTAATTATTTTGTTGCCTATCTTTACCTACTTACCCGCTGCAGTGAGTTTTAGTTTGAAGATCAAGTTGGCTGTTTTTTACAAAATACTGAAGACCATTGAAAAGCGCTATCAAACTAATGGGCAGACTCCAGAAATTTTGGATCAAATCAATGAGCTCGAGCGCCGCATTGAGCGCTTGAACATTTCCGCTTTACAGTCCAAAGAGGTTTATGACCTAAAATCTCATGTGGCATTTGTTCGCGAGAAGATTCAGGCGTCCCAGTCAATTAACTAACGATGTTTACTCCGCCCTTTACCCCATTGGATCAACTCCCTCAGTTAATCGAAGAACGCGGTTACGCCGTTCTGTCACCCGATTCATTAGCACGCTTGATCGGAACTGATAAAGCTCAATTAGATGCTCTAAAGCTTTATTGGAATCAGCTACCCCGTGATCCTTATTTAAAAGATGGTGGCCGTTATCGTTTTCGACGGCATGCGAGCTATATCGTACGCGGGTCTCAATTGGAACTCGTGCCACATCGAGCACATTGGCAATCGCTCGATTACAACGCTCTGCACGGAGGGATTGAGCGTTGGTTTGAGCCGCTAGAGGCTGAATTACAAAAAAATATCGCTTGGCAAAAACTGATCGTGCAAATGGCTCAGTTTTTTTCTACGTTGACACCAACGCCGCAGTGGTTTGTTGAGGCTCATCCATTTCGAATTGATACCAGCGATGGTATTGGACGACCTACACCTGAAGGGGCGCATCGGGACGGTGTCGATTATGTTGTGGTGATCTTGGTAGATCGAGTGGGTGTCAAAGGCGGCGAGACTCGTATTTTTGAGGCGCAAGGATCAATTGGTCTGCGCTTTACCTTGCAAGATTCATGGACAGCACTGGTTTTGAATGATGCGAGGATGATTCATGAGACCACGCCGATTCAACCCATTGGGGCCCATGGTTATCGAGACACCTTGGTGATTACCTTCCGCCGTAATGGTTTTCAAGAGCCTCCAAATCGGCAAGAGCAGTAACTAAATTGTCATGAGCATTCTGAGAGGGAATACGCCGTGGATGTTGCTAGCCCAAGTCGGTGCTCTATTAGGCTTTGCTGCATATGCAGTGACCCTAACCACTCTGCAGGGCGAGTGGGGCCTCTCTAATTTTGAATCCGGTCTAATTGCCAGTGCATTCTTTGTTGGATATATCGCGGTGGTGCCTTTTGCTACGGCACTGACCGATCAGATGGATGCGCGTCGTATTTATATGATTGGAAGTTTGTTGGCGATTGCGGGTCAATTGGGAATGGGCTTTATTGCCAGTGGCTTTATAAGTGCTTGCGCTTGCATGATGCTGAGCGGCGCTGGGTTAGCGGCCACTTATATGCCAGGTCTCAAAATCCTTTCCGATCGAGCTATCCAAGGGGAAATCACCCGCCATATTGCGTTTTATACGGCGTTCTTTGGGGTTGGCACGGGCCTCTCATACGTCATCTCAGGGTGGATCCTCGATCTGGGTGACTGGCATCGTGTTTACCGTTGGGTCGCTCTGGGCCCAGCATGCTCGCTCTTGATCGTATTGGTGCTGATTCGGCCGACACGCCATTCTCACTGGCAAGACAATATAAAGATTGATTGGCGCAATATTTTTCCGATTCGGAAGTGGCAACAAGTTTTGCAAAATCGCAATGCCTCAGGATATATCCTCGGATATACCGTTCATTCGCTTGAGCTCTTTGCCTCGCGCAGTTGGTTAGTAGCCTTTTTTATCCTAAGCACCCAGCTTTCGGGCGAGCAATTTATTCTGGCGGCTACGACACTTGCTGGGGTTATTAATTTCTTTGGGGTGCCCGCCTCAATTTTGGGTAATGAACTGGCCTTAAAGGTAGGCCGCCAACAATGGGTGTGTATCGTGATGATCACCAGCGCTGTTTTTGGAGTGGCGCTCGCTTACTCCATGGGCCATGCCAGTTGGATTATTTTGGCACTGGCGATTGGCCATGCCATTTTTATCATGGCAGATTCTGCTACGTTGACCGCGGGGCTGGTGATGAGCGCTGATGAGAAACTCAAGGGAGCAGCAATGGGCTTGCACTCGCTCATGGGCTTTGGGGGTGGATTGTTAGGTCCGGCAATCTTTGGCTTTATGCTGGATCTCACCGGATCCCAGTCCGATCGAGTTTCTTGGATTTGGGCCTATGCTTCGATCGTAGTTTGGGGAGTCTTATTTGTGATCTATGAACGTCGCAAGGGCTGGGTTCGCTAAGACACCAAAAAGGTATTTCTGGCTTTTTGAAGTCCACTGGCGAGGTCGTGGCAGAAATACTCCGAACTCATCTTGTCATAGAGGCCTGAGCGCAGCGCAATATCATGGGTTTGATGATTTAAGCCACAGATATAAACTGCTACGCCTTGGGTTTGGCAATGATGCATGAACTCCATCAAACTATCTATCCCAGTGGTATCCATGTAAATCACATTTTTAAAATCTAATACCACTGCACATTGGGGAAGCTCCTGCTCGATTTTCTCAAGAAGCTGAATAGCCCCAAAAAAGAGGGCGCCATAAATGCGATACGCCGCTACTTTATCCTCTTGACCTTCAAGAAATGGAAAGTCAGTGATGGGGGCATTCTCAATACGAGAGAGACTTGAAATTCGATAGACAAAAGTGATGAACGCCAAGATTAATCCCACTTGCACAGCAACCGTTAAATCCACTGTGACTGTGAGTAAAAACACACTGATCATCGTGATGCGGTAGGGCAGACGAAATTGTTGGACATCAATGAATTTTTTCCAATCCCCCATATTCCAAGCAATAAATATGAGGATGGCAGCCAAGCATGCCAAAGGAATATTTTTTGCCAACGGTGCTGCTAATACGATGATGAGTAGAAGAGTTACTGAATGAACAATCGCTGAGATTGGTGTCCTTGCTCCAGATTCAATATTGGTGACGGTGCGAGCAATCGTGCCCGTGACCGGCATACCGCCAAAGAAGGGCATGACAAAGTTAGCAATCCCTTGTCCCATGAGTTCTTGATTGGGGCGATGGCGCTCATGGGTTAGACCATCTGCGATACGAGCACAAAGCAGGGATTCAATGGCGCCCAATAGTGCTAGGGTCATCGCTGGCGCAATCACCAATTGAGCGCTTTCCCAGGTAATTCCTTGCCATTGGGGGCTTGGAAGACCGGATGGAATTCCGCCAAACCGAGTGCCAATGGTTCCGACTGGCAATGAGAAGATAGTGGTTGCTAAGGTTGCGAGCACCAGAACCCAAATGGTTCCTGGAATCATTCCTAGCTTTCCGAGGCGCTTATGAAAGAGTCGCCATAGAATCAGAAAGATCAGACTTGATAGTGATAGAGCTAGGGTCGTTGGGTTCCAGGTAGTGGCCTGATCAATGAGCGTTTGTACCATGCTAACAAATTGCGATGGTAATTGTGGAATTTGCAAACCAAAGAAATCTTTAATTTGCGAAAGAATGATGAGAACCGCAATACCATTCGTAAAGCCAACAATCACGGCAATCGGTATAAAGCGAACTAAAGTTCCTAGGCGAAATAGTCCCATCAGAAATAAAAAAACGCCTGAAAGGGTGGTTGCTAGTAAGAGATTGGCGACTCCATAGCGATCAACGATGGCATAAACGATCACGATAAAGGCGCCAGCAGGCCCTGCAATTTGTACTTTGGTGCCACCAAACAGAGCGACAATCAATCCCCCAATGATGGCGGCAAAGATTCCAGCCTCGGGTTTTAGGCCGCTCGCAATTGCAAACGCCATTGCCAGTGGCAGGGCAATCACTCCTACCGTGATGCCAGCAAGCACATCTTGTGAGAACTGTTGACGTGAATACCCGCTAAACGAATCAAGGATGGCTGGTTGAAAGAAAGCCATTGCGCAGCTTAGCCTTTGAACCAATCCCCTAAGCGCTGGGTAATTCCATACGCAAACACCGAGCATGTTGCCGTCAGAACACTACCCCAAGCGATATCAATCAGTGCGAGCTTACTTGGAAAATCAAGAATCACAGCCAGATTGGTGAGGTTATAGGTCATGTAGCAAAAGAGTCCAAAAAGCGCACCATAAATGAGTGCATCAAGCCATACTTGTTTTTGTAGGGCGGGATAAATCACAAAAATCAGGGCCCCAAGACCATATAAAAGATAAAAGCCTAAAGCAGCCATCAGATTGGGATTGGGGGACATGAGGGAACCCATTTCACTGCGGTATAAGCCTTTAGCAATTCCTAATAACCAAATTAAATCAATCACTAAGAGACAAAACAGGAAGGCAAAATAGGGGATGAAATACTTGAGCATTTTGGTCAGAACCAGTCGCACAGACCGTTAATCGGACTTAACATAGTAATGTCAGTATAAATCCTTCAACTATTTCATAGGAGGTATCTATGTTTCGTAATTTAATCGTACCTGTTGATGGTAGCGATATGAGTATGAAATCGCTCAAGAAAGTGGCCGAATTAGCAAAGGTGGACGGCGCAAAAATTACTTTAGTTTATGTATCCGACCCATTGCCTCCGATTGCGTATGCCGATAGCACCATGGGAGTGGCTTTTACCGACACCGAACACAAAAAGACCTGTGAGGCCTTTGCAAAGAAAATTCTGGCGAAATGTAGTGAAAAATTGGGCAAGGGCTTAATGGTTGATGCCCGCCATATTTTTCATGTCAACCTATACGAAGGAATCATCGAGGCTGCTAAGAAAGCCAAGGGAGATGTGATTGTGATGGCATCCCATAAAAATACCGGCCTCAAAGGGATTATGCTCGGCAGTGAAACCCACGCAGTAATCGTACACACCAAATTGCCAGTATTGGTTTTGGGCTAGTTTCTATTTTCTATTTCTTTTTCTGTTGGCCCGCCTCGGCGCGAGCTGCAGCGATGTTTTCATCCATGCCCCGTGCAAACTCACTATCCGCAGGCACTAAGCCTTTTGCCTTGGACCAATATTCTTCAGCTTTTTTATAGTCCCCTATTTCAAAATAAGCAGTGCCTCCCAGGGCAAGGGCTTTGAGATTATTGGGGTCGATCTGTAGGGCTTTTTGCACCAGGCGCATCGGTTCACCTTTAATACTCTTATTCTCAAACGCTAAGAGATCGGCATAGTCCACCAAGAGTTGGGCATTATTGGGGTTGAGTTCCAATGCTTTCTTATAAGCCGCCCGAGCTTCTGCCATCCGGTTTAATGCAGCATATGAGCGCCCCAGCATTTGCCAGCCCTCAGCATTATTAGGCTCCTTTTCGAGCCGTTGAGCTAAACGCTCAACCATGCCCTCAATATCTTGTTGCGTCAGCTGCGGTTGGCTTTGATTAGCCTCTGGCAAGTAAAGGGCTAATGGGGACCCGACCAAGAGATATAAAACAATCGCCCCAATAGGTAATGTGGTGGCAATGAAAATGGTCGACCATTTTTTCTTGCGCTGGTGTAACTCCCCATCCAAAACAAGTTGATCGGCAGCGATCGCTCGCTCCTCTTGGAGTAAGCGTTTTTCAATGTCAAGGCGCGATTCGGCTAATTGCTCTTGAGAGATACGACCTTCTTGGTGGTCAAGCTCAAATTGACGTAATTGATTTTGAAGAATAGCAATATTTTCGTCTTGCTCGAAACTAATTTTTTCAGGATTAAGCTTGCTTTTGCGAAACGGAATAATGATCAATAAAACCGCAACCACGGTCATCAATACAGCAATCAGGATGAAAAGAGTCATTACTGGTTTCCTAGTTTGCGGTCTAGCAGTTGTCTAGCGCGTTCAATCTCTTGAGCTGAAAATGTTTCTTGAGACAGCTCTTGTTTGCGTTGTTTAATTTGGCGAACCAATAAAACAAGACCAAGCAACATCAGTAAAAATGGACCAACCCAAAGCATTACAGTTGCTGCATTAAAGGGAGGCTTATAGAGCACAAAGTCTCCATAACGCTCAGTCATGTATCTCAAGATTTCTTGTTTAGAGCGTCCCTCACTTAGCTGTTGGCGAACTTGGTTTTTGAGATCCACCGCGAGATCAGCATTAGAATCCGCAATCGTTTGATTCTGACAAACCAGGCAGCGCAGTTCATTCGAGACCTCGAGAACTTTCTTCTCAAGCGCTGGGTTATCCGAAACCGAGGGGGCTGTATTGCTTTGCGCTAAGCCCATGCTGTGAATAGCAGAGCTGAGTAAGAGTCCAGCCACCAAATGAATAGAGAAGTTCTTCATGATTGGAGGCTGGCAATCAAGGGGATAATTTTTTTCTCAATCGTATCCTTGGTGAGTGGCCCAATGTGTTTGAGGCGAATGACGCCAGAGCGATCAATCACAAAGGTTTCAGGAACCCCATAGACCCCATAATCAATTCCAACCTGTCCCTTCATATCGGATACCGAGAGTTGATAGGGGTCGCCGAATTGTTTGAGCCAAGCCTTGGCAGCTTCAGGCTTGTCTTTGTAATCAAGCCCAATCAGAGGTGTACTCTGAGTTTTAGCAAAGTCAACCAATAAAGGATGTTCATCACGACATGCCGCACACCACGAGGCCCAGACATTGAGAATCCATACCTGTCCCTTCATTTGGTCGGGAGAAAAACTCGCCTCCTCTTTACCGAGCACTGGTAGATTAAACATCGGGGCAGGTTTACCAATAAATGGCGATGGCACCTCACGCGGCTTCAGTTGTAAGCCGATTCCTAAAAAAATCAGCAGCACCAGAAAGATGACGAAGGGAATCAGGTAACGTCGCATCTTATGCTTCTTTCTTGCGATAGCGACGATCAGTAATCGCCAAGAAACCACCGAGAGCCATGAGGAAGCATCCGCCCCAGATCCAATCAACAAATGGTTTGTGATAAATACGCACACTCCATTCGTTTTCATTAATTGGTTCTCCGAGTGATACATAGAGGTCGCGTGTCAGGCCAGAATCGATTGCTGCCTCGGTCATCGGCATTTGGCTTGCGGTGTAAATCCGTTTCTCGGGGAACAGGCTGGTTACTGGTTTGCCATTCTTGCTTACATCAAATTCACCCTGAATAGCCGCATAGTTAGGGCCATTGATGGTTTTTAAGCCAACCATTTTAAAGTCATAGCCACCTGACTGCGATACGCTGCCAATTTGCATTCGAACATCCTGCTCGGTTTCAAAGCCGCGCACTGCGGTAACACCAATGATAAATACCGCCACCCCAAAATGTGCCAGTAGCATGCCGTAGTAACCAGCCGGTTGAATACGTAGGTTTTGCCACCAGGTCTTACTTGGGTTAATCCTGGCGCGATCAATTAATTGTGTAATACCAGAGCTAATAATCCAGGCAGCAATCAAAAGTCCAAAGCCGATCATTGGCGTCCAGGAACGCAACACGAGGGGGGCAATGATCGCAGAGATGGCGCTTGCTGCAAGTGCCCACTTCAATTTAGTAGCAAGTTCGATTGGAGGCGATTGGCGCCAGCGCGCAATTGGACCAACCCCCATTAAAAATAATGCAGGCGTCATGAGTGGCACAAATACTGCCTCAAAGTAGGGCTCGCCCACTGAGATTTTGCCAAGGTTTAAGGCATCCAAGATCAGGGGATAGAGCGTGCCTAGTAATACTGCGGCGGCGGCAACCAATAAGAGAACATTGTTAACGAGTAGCATGCCTTCGCGTGAGACGGTCTCAAAGTTACCCCCAATATTGGCTTTCGGGGCTCGCCATGCAAATAGCAATAAGGAGCCACCAACGATCAGACCTAAAAAGCCCAGAATAAATACGCCACGCTCAGGATCGGTGGCAAAGGCGTGGACCGAAGTGATCACGCCCGAGCGAACTAGGAAGGTTCCTAATAGTGATAGTGAGAAAGCCAAAATTGCCAATAGGGCGGTCCACATTTTGAAGCCACCGCGTTTTTCAGTAACAGCAAGCGAGTGCATTAATGCAGTACCGACTAGCCAAGGCATAAAGGACGCATTTTCAACTGGGTCCCAGAACCACCATCCACCCCAACCGAGTTCGTAATATGCCCAAGCGCTACCAAGCGCAATACCAATGGTTAAGAAACACCAGGCGGTAGTAACCCAAGGGCGCGACCAACGCGCCCAGGCGGCATCGAGTCGACCAGATAAAAGAGCGGCAATTGCGAATGCGAAAGCGACTGCTGAACCCACATAGCCCATGTATAAAAACGGCGGATGAATAATCATCCCAGGGTCTTGCAGCAGAGGATTGAGATCGCGCCCTTCAGGAGCGGGAGGAAAAAGCCGATCAAAGGGGTTCGAGGTCAAGATAGTAAATAACAAAACACCCACACTCAAAATACCCAACACAGCCAAAATGCGCGCAATCATTTTGTCTGGAAGGTGTTTTGAGAAAACAGCTACAGCCAAGGTCCAGGCTGCTAACATTAATGCCCATAACAAGATAGAGCCTTCATGGCCACCCCAGACGGCACAGATTCGATAAATCAGGGGCAAATTAGAATTAGAGTTTTGTGCCACATACAACACACTGAAATCATTTTGAATGAAGTTCACTGTGAGGCAAACGAAGGCAACGGCGACCCAAATAAAGAGGGCCCAAGAGGCAGGTCTAGCAATGGCCATGAGATGAGGGCGATTACTCTGCGCGCCCACCATTGGAAATACGGACAAGATCAGCGCAGTCACCAGCGCCAAGATCATTGCGTATTGGCCGATTTCTGCAATCATTTTTTACCCCCATACTCTTTCAGAGTGGGCGCTGCTTGAGGATCTTTTGATTTGGCTTTTTCAAGAGCCTCGGCGGCTTCGGGCGGCATATAGTTCTCATCATGCTTAGCAAGCACTTGTTTTGCCTGAAAGATTCCGTTTTGATTGAGCTGACCTTGAGCAACTACGCCCTTACCTTCCTTGAATAAATCTGGCAAAAGACCTTCGTATTGGACGGGGACGTCGTGTGCGGTATCGGTCACGACAAAGTTCACCTTCAGGCCGCCTGGGTCGCGAACAACGCTACCCTCTTTAACCAGGCCGCCAATCCGAAATAGTTTGTTCTTCGGCGCCTCATTGGCATAAACCTGGGATGGGCTAAAAAAGAACACTAAATTACTTTGGAAGGTCTGCAATACCAAATAGGCTGCAACACCTAATGAGGCCAGACCACCAGCGATCGCAAGACCGCGCTTTGTACGGGGTTTCATAACCCCCTATTTTGCCTAATTTCTTTTAGGCTCGCGAATTTCAGAAATTAGGGTTTTTCGAAGGGCCTTATTCCGACTTCGTAGCAGGGCTATCTCAATCACCAGCGCCAAAATTGTGACCAGGTAAGACCCCCAAACGAATAGGGCATAGCCACCCATGTGAAGAAAGTCGGAGAAGCTTGACCAATAAAACATTACAGAACCTCCTTGACCCAGTCGGTATGGCGCTCTCGGTCTAGAATGAGATTACGACACCGATACAGGGCAACTGCAATTGAATACATCCAAAAAGCAAAAACCATGATGAGCATCCCAGTTAGCATCTGTGTGGCCATCGTAGGGGCTTTGGTCAAGCTGACAGACGCTCCCTGGTGGAGAGTATTCCACCATTTAACCGAGAAATAAATGATGGGGACATTGATTACCACCACAATAGCTAATAATGCTGCGCTACGATCGGCCTTCCGAACATCTTCAATCGAGGCATGTAATGATAAGAAGCCAAAATATAGAAAAAGCAATACGAGCTCTGAGGTGAGGCGAGCGTCCCAGACCCACCAGGTACCCCAGGTTGGCTTGCCCCAAACGGCACCGGTCCACAAGGCAATAAAGGTCATGATAGCTCCTGTGGGGGCCAGGGACAGGGCTAGCATACTAGCTAAGCGCGCATTAAAAATGAGACCAATCGCTGCCCAAAATGCCATGACCAGATAAATTAACATCGACATCCAAGCTGCGGGAACATGGATAAAAATGATGCGATACGAGTCACCCTGTTGATGATCGGTGGGAGCAATACCTAAGCCGATTACTAAACCAATGATGGTCAGGATCACACCGCTCACCACAAACCAAGGGATTAGCGATCCAGCAAGCCCATAAAAACGTTGGGGGGCTGCAAACTTAAACCAATTTAGATTGAGTAAAGACAAAGTTAAAACCTAACAGATGAATAAACTGAAAAGTATTGTAAGTCGATTGCGTGCGATCGTCTTTTATTCCAGGGCAATCCGAATGCTAGCTGCACTGGCAAAGGGGGCTAAAAATAATGCGAGTGCGAGCATGGCGCCAAGTAAAGAAAAATGGGCTGCCACCCCAAGGCCGCTCTGGTAGGACTCCACCGCCCCGGCTCCAAAGATAAGAACGGGACTGACTAAGGGCAAAATAATCAGTGCCAACAGGGTCCCGCTGCCACGACTGGCTAGGGTTAAGCCGGCGCCTATAGAGCCGATTAGGCTCAGTAGAGGTGTTCCCAGTAGAAGGGATAGAAATAAAACACCGACCGTATCGACTGGTAAATTAAATTGCAAAGCAAGGATCGGAGAAATTAAGGCTAGTAATAGGCCGCTACTTATCCAATGCGCAATCGTTTTGGCTAGTACTACTAGGGGCAGTGGAAGGGCGGTTAAGGCAATTTGGTCCAAAGACCCATCGATAAAATCTTCTGAAAATATTTTGTGAAGCGATAACATGGCTGCCAGTAAGGCGGCAATCCAAAGCATACCCGGCGCAATTTGCATTAAGAGGTTTTG
>JBDLUB010000008.1:0-13652 GCA_039805525.1 Pseudomonadota bacterium
TAAACTGGCTGAAGCGGAATACATCACCGGCATGCCTTGCAACAACGCATCCTCACGCAATTTATCCATCCAGGGCATGAGTACGAAGCTACCAATCGCCGCACATAAAAGCATCGCAAGCAAAATCCACCGAATGGCACGATAGGCTTGCAACCCACGACTTACCAAAAGGTTTGCTAAGACCAGAAGCGCCACACAGAGCACTAGACTGACATACGCCTGCACCTGAAAGATCGCGCCAGCCACCATACCGGCAACCTGACGATCGGTGAGCGTTGCAAATAGCGTCGGCGCAACTAAGTAGCCAACAGTAATTAGGCTGCCAACCCAAAGACTACTCACAAAGAGAAAAAGGCGTTGCGCAATTTGGTGCTGGGTGGATTGAGCTTGCATGATGCGTACTAGGTCACTAGGGTTGCTAGTTTAGCCAAGACCTCATCAATCACAGCCGCCGACACCGTCTCAACGCGTTTTGCTTTGCGCGCCGCAAGGTCTAGTGTGCGGGGTTGATCGCAGCGAGCAATACCAACGGTTTTCGTTCCAACGAGCTCGACGGCAAACCCTGCCACTCTCGCAAACTGCCCACCAGTGGAGATGGGCACAACGATTGGGGTCTTGGTTAATTGATTAAACGGTGCTGGCGACACTACTAATACGGGTCGATACCCTTTTTGCTCATGGCCAGCAGTTGGATCAAGAGATACCAAATAAATATCACCTCGCTTCATTACAGAATCTCATTGCCGATGGGGGCGCTATCTGACCACTGCCGATCCTCGCTTGGCATTTTTGCTTTTGGGTCGCATTGCGCCAATAAATCAGCGAGCTCATACTTCGGCTTTGCGATGGGTCGCACGACCAACTGCCCGTCCTTTAGAGCGACATCAACGGTTGATCCACAAGCGATCTTGAGTTCTTTGAGAAAAACCGGGGACACTGCCAGCATCACTGAACCTCCAACCTTTCTTAAATTGGTATGCATACGCCCTCCGAATAAGTTATACCGGAGTATAACAAATTCAGGGGATATTATTATATTTTTATATAACTAGACGTAACGAACTGAGAGGATCTCAACCTCTCGGGCGCCTGCGGGGGCTTGAACGGTCACAACATCGCCCTCCTCTTTACCAATTAAGGCGCGAGCAATGGGGGAGCTAATCGAGATCTTATTGGCAGCAATGTCGGCTTCATCATCGCCCACAATTTGGTAGCTCATTTTTTTACCGTCATCGAGATCTTCAAGTTCAACGGTTGCCCCAAAGACAACACGACCCTCTGCTTCGAGTAAAGCAGGGTCAATAATTTGTGCGGCCGATAATTTGGTCTCAAGCTCTTTAATACGCCCTTCGATAAACGCTTGCTTCTCTTTGGCGGCATCGTACTCCGCATTCTCCGAGAGATCGCCTTGGGCACGCGCCTCAGAGATTGCATTAATCACGGCAGGACGATCGACATGCTTTAAGCGCGTGAGCTCTTCTTTCAAGAGCTCAGCGCCATGCTTGGTAATGGGAATGGTATTTGTACTCATACTGCTCAACCTTAAAATCAATGAAGCTCGATTTTAGTCTAGCTAAGCGAAATGTGTAAATTTTGTAAGGAATAAACCTCGAGCGAATCCTTCGCCCGCATGCCTTCCATCACCGCACGTGCCGCACTAATCGTGGTGTAGTAGGTCACTCCATTGGCTTGTGCCGTGGTTCGGATCGAACGAGAGTCCGCAATCGCATTACGGGTTTCATCAACGGTTGTGAACACCAAGGTGATCTCACCGTTTTTGATCATATCCACAATGTGTGGTCGGCCCTCTTTGACTTTATTCACAACCGATACCGGAATGTTCGCTGCGGCAATGGCTGCGGCAGTCCCTTTGGTGGCAACCATCGGAAAGCCCATTTCATGCAAGAGTTTGGCAACGGCGACGGCAAGAGGCTTATCACTATCTTTAACGGTTAGTACCACGTTACCGCTCTTGGGCAGCTTAATGCCAGCTGCTAACTGCGATTTAAATAATGCCTCACCAAAGGTCTTACCCACACCCATCACCTCACCAGTGGAGCGCATCTCAGGACCTAAGATTGGATCAATGCCTGGGAACTTGTTAAATGGGAATACTGCCTCTTTAACAGAGTAGTACGGAGGAATCACCTCTTCGGCAATGCCCTGCTGATCGAGGCTCTGCCCCACCATGCAACGCGCTGCGATCTTTGCTAACTGTAAGCCAGTTGCTTTGGAGACATAGGGCACTGTACGCGATGCACGAGGATTGACCTCTAATACAAAGATCGTGTCTTTGCCATCGCTTTGCTGAATTGCAAATTGCACGTTCATTAAACCAACGACATTCAGACCCTTGGCCATCGCCGCAGTTTGGCGCTTAAGCTCGGCAATGGTCTCTTTCGATAGGGAGTAAGGCGGCAATGAACAGGCCGAGTCACCCGAGTGCACTCCTGCTTGCTCAATGTGTTCCATAACCCCACCAATGAACACTCGAGTTCCATCGGAGATGCAATCCACATCACACTCAATCGCATCGTTTAAGAAACGATCTAACAGTACGGGTGAGTCATTCGATACCTTGACGGCCTCGCGCATATACCGCTCAAGATCACGTCCATCGTGCACGATTTCCATGGCTCGACCACCCAACACATAAGAAGGGCGAACGACTAAGGGATAGCCAATCTCTTCGGCCAGCTTTAATGCTTCATCCTCAGCGCGCGCAGTGCGATTGGGCGGTTGACGTAATTTGAGATCATGAAGAAGTTTTTGGAAGCGCTCCCGATCCTCAGCAGCATCAATCATGTCAGGCGATGTGCCAATAATCGGCACGCCATTGGCCTCAAGATCAAGGGCAAGCTTCAATGGGGTTTGACCACCATATTGCACAATTACACCCTTGGGCTTTTCCTTAGCGACAATCTCTAGTACGTCCTCCAAGGTCAGAGGCTCAAAGTACAAGCGATCCGAGGTGTCGTAGTCGGTTGATACGGTCTCGGGATTGCAGTTCACCATGATGGTCTCGTAACCATCGTCGCGCATTGCTAGAGCCGCATGGACGCAGCAGTAATCAAACTCGATACCCTGGCCAATTCGGTTGGGCCCACCGCCAAGCACCATAATTTTCTCGCGCTGCGTGGGTTGCGACTCGCACTCGCCATGCTCTGCCTCATAGGTCGAATACATGTAAGCCGTATTGGTTGCAAACTCGGCTGCGCAGGTATCGACCCGCTTATAGACTGGGAATACGCCATGACGATGACGTGCTTGACGCACCGCCGTCGCATCGATCTTCAGTAACTTGGCAAGCCGTCGATCTGAAAATCCTTTTTGCTTGAGGAAGCGCATCTCGGCAGCACTCAGACTTGCCAAGGTATGCTCTTTAAGCGCATTCTCAATCTCAACGAGCTCTTCAATTTGCTCCAAGAACCATGGATCAATTTTGGTCTCTTCGTAAACCTCATCAATTCCCAAACCCATACGGAAGGCATCGGCCACATACCAAATCCGATCCGGGCCGGGCTCACCAATCTCGGCAATGATGTCCTCGAGGTCAGTGGATTTCTCATCCAGACCATCAACCCCTACCTCAAGACCGCGCAGAGCTTTTTGAAATGACTCTTGGAAGGTGCGGCCAATTGCCATCACCTCACCCACGGATTTCATTTGGGTGGTTAAGCGTGGATCGGCTTCACGGAATTTCTCAAAGGCAAAGCGTGGGATCTTGGTGACGACATAGTCAATACTGGGCTCAAACGATGCCGGCGTAGCGCCACCCGTAATATCGTTTTGCAACTCATCTAAGGTATAGCCCACCGCTAATTTGGCAGCGACCTTGGCAATCGGAAAGCCGGTCGCTTTCGACGCAAGGGCCGATGAACGCGATACGCGCGGATTCATCTCAATTACGATCATGCGGCCATCAACTGGATTAATCGAGAACTGCACATTCGAACCACCGGTATCCACGCCAATCTCACGCAAGACCGCGATCGAGGCGTTCCGCATGATTTGATACTCTTTATCAGTGAGCGTTTGTGCAGGAGCCACCGTGATCGAATCCCCGGTATGCACGCCCATCGGGTCTAAGTTCTCAATCGAACAAACGATGATGCAGTTATCGGCACGATCGCGTACCACCTCCATCTCAAACTCTTTCCAGCCGAGGAGAGATTCTTCAATCAACAGTTCTCGGGTTGGGGAAAGATCAAGGCCACGCTTGCAAATCTCTTCAAACTCTTCGCGGTTATACGCAATACCGCCGCCCGATCCTCCCATCGTGAACGAGGGCCGAATCACCACCGGGAATCCTGAGCTACCCGTTTCTGCCTGAATGCGTTGCTGAACTGCGATCGCCTCTTCCATGGAATGCGCAATCCCAGACTTGGCCGATCCCAAACCAATCTTGGTCATGGCGTCTTTGAACTTCTGACGATCTTCGGCTTTATCAATTGCCTCAGGAGATGCACCAATCAACTCACAGTTGTATTTTTTGAGAACGCCATGGCGATGCAAATCAAGAGCACAGTTCAATGCGGTCTGGCCACCCATGGTGGGCAATATGGCATCAGGCTTCTCGGTAGCAATAATGCGCTCAACCACTTCCCAGGTAATCGGCTCGATGTAGGTTACATCGGCCATCTCCGGATCGGTCATGATGGTCGCTGGATTACTGTTTACCAGAATGACTCGGTAGCCCTCTTCGCGCAGAGCTTTGCATGCTTGCGCACCTGAGTAATCAAACTCGCAAGCTTGACCAATCACAATCGGACCAGCGCCAATGATCAAAATACTCTGAATGTCGGTACGCTTTGGCATTAGCGAGCTCCTTGGCCAGCGGCATTCATGAGGTGCATGAAGCGGTCAAATAAATAGGCAATGTCATGTGGGCCTGGGGAAGCCTCTGGGTGCCCCTGAAAACAAAATGCTGGCTTATCTTTCCAAGCTAGGCCTTGTAAAGATCCATCAAATAGAGAGATATGCGTCACCCGCAAATCATTTGGCAAGGTCTTGGCGTCCACTGCAAAGCCATGGTTTTGTGACGTGATCGCCACCCGACCACTGTCTAAATCTTTTACAGGATGGTTCGCACCATGGTGCCCAAACTTCATTTTCAGAGTCTTCGCACCCGCAGCCAAGCCCATGATCTGATGACCTAAGCAAATGCCAAAGGTTGGGATATTTTTACCAATAATGGTTTGTGCAGCACTAATTGCATAATCACACGGTTCGGGATCACCCGGGCCATTGGATAAAAATACGCCATCGGGCTTTAGGGCCAAGACTTCAGCCACCGGGGTTTTGGCAGGCACGACTGTGAGCGCACAACCGCGCTCGGCCAGCATGCGCAGAATATTGCGTTTCACACCAAAGTCATAGGCCACAACTCGCTTCGTTGGGTTCTTCATGATTCTGAATGCAGGCTTACCCTGCTCGCCATGCAACTGCCACTCCCCTTCTTGCCACTCATAGGCAGCATTGGTGGTAACAACCTGTGCGAGATCAAGGCCTGCCATTCCAGGAAATGCCTTCGCTAGAGATAAAGCACGTTTGGCAAGTGCATCTACATCATCGCCGATCTTCCCAGCCACAATGGCGCCTGATTGAGCCCCGCGGTCACGCAACAAACGCGTGAGCTTGCGGGTATCAATACCGGCGATACCGGGGACCTTAGCGGTACGCAAATAATGATCAAGACTATCCTCGGCTCGAAAGTTCGAGACACGTGCAGAGAGATCTTTGATGATGAGGCCAGCAGCGTAGATTTGCGCTGACTCAGCGTCTTGGGCATTAACGCCCACATTACCGATGTGCGGATAGGTTAAGGTGACGAGCTGACGGGCGTAACTCGGATCAGTGATGATTTCTTGATAACCGGTTAACGCGGTATTGAAAACGACTTCACCGCTAGTCTCACCGGGGGCGCCGATACTTTGACCAGAAAAAATAGATCCATCAGCGAGGGCTAAAACAGCGGGGGGAAAGGAAGGAAGCAAGGGCGACAAACAATCTCCAATACCCTGTTGCCGTCCAACACTTTTTGCCCCAAAAGACAAACCCGAGGCGAAATTGCGGGGAGGTAAGTGTCTTTAAGCGCTAGGGCAAATTATTAGTTACTGATATCGCAATGATACCAGTTCTCTGCCCTTCACCAAGCCTTCCCGGAAAACCGTTTACTTTGCCCGGCTACTTTCCAATCACCTGTTTGATCTGCGCTAAAACAGATTGATCTTCCATCGTGCTGATATCCCCAGGATCGCGCCCTTCAGCAACGGCTTGTAATGCCCGTCGCACAATCTTGCCCGAACGCGTCTTTGGTAATGCACTCACCAAGTACACCCTTGCCGGTCGCGCCACCGCACCCAATTGGGAGTCGACGGTTTTCATAACCTCCGCTTCCATATTGTCGGTTTTACTTGGATCTTTTGCGATCACAAAGCCAATCGCTACTTGTCCCTTAAGTTGATCTTCTACACCAACGACTGCTACTTCGGCGACATTGGCATGGCTTGAGATACTCTCTTCGATCTCGCGCGTCCCCAATCGGTGTCCAGCGACGTTAATCACATCATCGGTGCGGCCTAAGATGAAGAAGTAACCATCCTTGTCTTTAATTGCCCAATCAAAGGTGGAATACACCATCTTGCCAGGCACGGTCTCCCAATAGGTCTTAATAAATCGTTGATCATCACCCCATACCGTTTGCATGCATCCCGGTGGTAATGGCCCTTCAATCGCAACCACGCCCTTTTGATCTGGACCTAACTCCGCACCGGTTGCTTCATCGAGGAGTTTCATGTTGTAACCGTAGACTGGCACGCCAGGCGAACCAAATTTATGCGGCATGACCTCTACGCCCCGTTGAATCGCCAAGATTGGCCAACCAGTCTCGGTCTGCCAGTAGTTATCGACCACCGGCTTCTTGAGCGCATCATGAATCCATGAAGCCGTTGGTTCATCGAGCGGCTCACCAGCCAAGAACAAAGTCCGCAGTGTCGATAAGTTGTATTTACTTAAGAAGGCGGGGTCCTGTTTCTTGAGTACTCGCACTGCCGTGGGAGCAGAGAACATCACTGATACCTTGTATTTCTCAACCAAGCTCCACCAAATGCCCGCATCAGGGCGCAACGGGGTACCTTCATACATGATGGTGGCCATACCGTTGATGAGTGGGCCATAAATAATATAGCTATGGCCTACCACCCAACCAATATCCGAGGTGGTAAACATCGTCTCACCTGGATTACCACCAAAGATGAGACGCATCGAGCTTGCGAGTGCAACTGCATAGCCACCGGTATCACGCTGCACACCCTTTGGTTTGCCAGTAGTGCCCGAGGTGTACAAAATATAGGATGGATGCGTTGCATCGACCCACTCGACGGGAACCTTGGTATTGAGATACTTCTCACGCTCAGTGGCGTAATCCAAATCACGATTGACCACGGTCGTGAACTCTGAGAGGCCGCGGTTCACAATCAGAACCTTCTCAGGCTTAGCAGTTGATAGCGTGATCGCCTCGTCGAGGAGTGGCTTATAGGGCACGGCCTTGCCACCGCGCATTCCTGCCTCAGCAGTAATAATCATTTTGGGCTTTGCATCATCGATGCGTGAAGCCAAACTATGCGATGCAAATCCACCAAACACGACTGAATGAATCGCGCCAATGCGAGTACAGGCGAGCATTGCAAAACAGGCCTGCGCAATCATTGGCATGTAAATCAGAACCCGGTCGCCCTTCTTCACTCCGTTGGCTTGCAAGATCGCAGCCATGCGATTGACCTCATCATGCAGCTCTGTAAATGTATAGGCGTGCTCCTGATTGGTTTCGGTCGAGACTGCAACCAATGCGATTTGGTTTGCGCGATCCTTTAAGTGCCGATCAACGGCGTTATGGCACAAATTGGTTTGCCCACCGACAAACCACTTCGCAAAGGGTGGATTGGAATAATCAAGGACTTGTGAAAACGGCTGATGCCAATCAACCAGTTTGGCCTGCTCGGACCAAAATGCTTTTGGATCCCGAATGGAGTTCTCATGAAATGATTTGTAACCAGCACTCATCCTGCGTTCCCTTCACAGCAAAATAATCAATGGCTAGGGATTAAGGAGCCGTTTTTACACTGGCACTTACTCCAGAGCCGGAGGTGGTTCCAGTTTTCGCTGATTTTGCAGTGTTTGTCGATGGGGATTTTTGCTGAGTGCTTGCGATCTTGGGGTTGGCGGCCTTTTTGGGGGCCGATTTGCTTGCAGTACTCGCCTGAGCTGGCTTACTGGTCTTGGGTTTGGGCGGAACTGCCTTGTCGAGCTTCAATTGCCCATGCTCAGCCAGATACTCTGGAATATCCGACTGTTTTCCTGGGGGTTTGGGGATCAGAACTGTCGACCCCGCCCGAATCCGCATGCCACGGGGAATGTTATTCACATCCCGAATGGTCTCAGGATTTAAAGCCATTCGGCTTGCTAATTGCTCAGGGGTTTCACTTTTGGTAATCTTCAATGCAGTCCATGACGATAAAGGCTTGTTGTAGCTAGCCAGGTTCATCTGAAACAGTTCTGCACGAGCAAAGGGTAATAGCATTTGCTGATCGGTTGCAGCCAAGATCACGGGTTTATTAAATGCCGGATTGAGATTCCGAAAATCCTCTAAGGACATCTCGGCCAATTGCGCAGCGACATCCACATCAATGTCGCGGGTCACATCAATCGCCACAAAATAGGGATGATTTTCAAGCTCGGGCAATACGATGTTGTATGCAGCTGGATTTTGCACAATGTTTTTATACGCCATCAATTTGGGAACATACTCACGGGTCTCCTTTGGCATCGTGAGACTTTGATAATCCGTAGGCTTACGCTGGGCTTGATTGCGTTTAATTGCCTTGGCCACGTTCCCCTCGCCCCAGTTATAGGCGGCGAGAGCGAGTTGCCAATCGCCAAATTGTTTATACAGGCGCTGAAGATAATCGAGAGCGGCGTTCGTGGATTGCAAGACATCGCGTCGCTCATCCCGGAATACATTTTGTGTCAACTTAAAGTCCTGACCAGTTTTAGGCATGAACTGCCAAATCCCCATAGCCTTGGCTGTGGACTTTGCTTCGGGATTAAAGGCGCTTTCGACAAATGGCAACAATGCAATCTCGGTGGGCATATTGCGACGATTAACCTCTTCAACAATGTAGAAGAGGTAGCGGGACGAGCGCGCCATCGAGCGATTGACATAATCTGGACGCTTTACAAGCCATTGGGTTTGCTGCTCGACCAAGGGGCTATCGAGCTCGGGCAATTGAAAACCCTGACGAATCTGGATCCAAAGATCATTCGAGGGTGCCATGATGCTGCTCACCGATTGCTTATTAAGATCCACACGCGGCGCCTTGGCTGCCCGCGGATCACGCCGTGAATCAGTGCTTGAAGACCATTCAGGCGAGGTGCTGGCGCAACCGCTCAATACCAGAACAACTGCACTGGCAATCAGTAAGAGTGAACGGCGCATCATCTTAGAACCGATCCTTCCATGCCCTCACGACCGCCAAAACTTCGGCTGGACTTTTGAGATCTTGTCCAATTTGCGCACGCGCAGCAGCAATGACTGGAGCTTGATCGCAGCGCATGAATGGATTAACCCTCCTCTCATGAGCAATCGTAGTGGGTACCGTCGGTTGATTACGCTTACGCAAGACATCGGCCGCTTGGGACCACTCGATCAGGTCTGGATTGTCTGGCTCAACCGCGAGTGCAAACCGAATATTGGATAAGGTGTACTCGTGGGTGCAGTACACCAGCGTATCGGGAGGTAAGGCCAAGAACTTGGCCAGTGAGCTCGACATTTGAGTGGGGGTGCCTTCAAAGAGCCGTCCACAACCGGAAGCAAAGAGTGTGTCGCCGCAAAACAATTTTGAAATCTGTCCGGCGTTATCCTCGCTGCGTGCCACGTAGGCGATGTGACCCAAGGTATGCCCAGGGACTTCCAGAACCTTTAATTGAATAGCAGGCTGATCAAAGCGGACGGTATCACCCTCAAAGAGTGCGTGACTGCGCAAAGCAATATCCTCAGCCGCAGGACCATACACTGGGACTGAGAGGCCTCCTTGGCTTGCCCACGCGAGGATCTCTGGTAATCCACCAATATGGTCAGCGTGGTAATGAGTGATTAGAATTCCGGTAAGACGTAAGTTCTGCTGAGTTAAATAATCAATCGCTGGCTTTGCTTCACCAGGGTCAACCAAAATAGCCGACTGTTGATCGTGTATGCACCAGATGTAGTTGTCAGTAAAGGCGGGTATGGGCCACACTTGCAATAAGGAATTTGTAACCACGGCAACACCTTAGGACACAAGATAATCCTTCTATGATACCAATGACCCCGCCAAACGTGCAGACCAACACTCCGCCCGAGAGTTCGTGGGAGACGTGGCTGCAATCCCCTCCGGGACAATACATCCTCAAATCCGAGCAAGAGCTCTTTAATCAAGCGGTTGTCGATGTGTTTGGCTATTACGCTTTGCAAATTGGCTTACCGCAAATCAATACCCTCGCAGAAAATCGTATTTCACTCAAATTGATGTTACTTCCCCACGGGATTGCAAAAGCCGATGGTGATCTGCCCTATCAACCGATTGAAGGGATCCCGGAAGAATTACCATTTGCCGATCAATCCATCGATTTAGTGGTGCTGCCGCATGTCCTGGAGTTTGCCCAAGATCCGCACCAAATTCTGCGAGAGGTCGATCGTGTCTTAATACCCGAAGGTCGAGTCGTGATCTCTGGATTTAATCCAGCGAGCCTCTGGGGCTTGCGGCAATATGCCGGTCGCTTGATTGGTAAAAATTATTTGCCGCGTGAGGGTCAGTTCCTTAGTTTGTTGCGTGTAAAGGATTGGTTGAAGTTGCTCGACTACTCCCTCGACCGTGGTCACTTTGCGTGCTATCGCCTACCATTACGAAAAGAGAAAAATATGACCCGCATGGCCTTCCTTGAAAAAATGGGCAATCGCTGGTGGCCAATCTTTGGCTCGGTCTTTTTAATCTCGGCAATTAAGCGCCATCCGGGCACCCGTTTGGTAGGACGCGTTCCCAAACAAGCCTTACAAGCACTCCCACAACTCAACCCAGCTGCTCAGCAAACTTCCCATCGGGTGACTGAAGAGGTATAAAGAGCGCATGAGTAAACCCCATATTACGATCTACACCGATGGTGCTTGCAAAGGCAATCCCGGTCCTGGTGGCTGGGGTGTGGTGCTGCGATCAGGCGCGCATGAGAAACACTTGCATGGGGGCGCCCATGACACCACCAATAATCGGATGGAAATTAGTGCGGTGATCCACGCACTCAAGGCGCTTAAGCAAGCCAGCGTGGTGGACCTCTATACCGACTCCCAATACGTCCAAAAAGGAGTGAGTGAGTGGCTCGCCGGATGGAAGGCTCGGGGGTGGAGGACGGCTGATAAATCCCCGGTCAAGAATGTCGATCTTTGGCAGGAGCTCGACGCCCTTTTACCCCTACATGAGATTCAGTGGCACTGGGTCCGCGGCCATAACGGCCATCCTGGGAACGAACTGGCCGATCAACTCGCCAATCAAGGTGTGGAAGCCTATTTATCCAATAACTGATCTGCACCCCACCTAGGCTTATGAGAGAATGCTTTAACTCTATAAATAACAAAGCAATTTAGACTAGCTCTGTGACCAAACCTCCATCCTTTTTAGCTCGAGTCAAACAAACCATCATGGCCTGGGGTTGCCAACTGCTCACCCAGCTCCAGAAAATCGACGCGAAGCAAATAATGGCGTTTTTGATGAAGCGCAAATGGTGGGTGCTGGTGATCCTGGTACTCATTTATGCCGGTGATAAAGCCTATGATCATTTTTTCCCGCCCGAAAGTAAACGCGGTGGGCCACAAACGGTTGTTACCCTAGTTCTTGAGAAACAAGATATCCCCATCATCATTGAGTCAACCGGCACAGTTGTGGCGGCTAATATTGTGGATATCCGTCCGCAGGTTAGCAATGTGGTTAAAGAAGTCCACATCAAAGAAGGTCAAGAGGTCAAGAAAGGGCAACTGCTGTTCACCTTAGACGATCGCAATGATCGCGCCAATTACGATAAAGCCAAAGCCGTAGCCGATGATGCACAACGTCAGTTACAACGCGCCAAAGAGTTGGTTGCTCAAAACTTTATCTCCAAGGCAGGTTTAGATACTGCCGAAGCCAATGCTAAGTCCGCTGCCGCTACTGCGCGTGCTGCTGAGGTGCAACTCTCCTTTGATTACATTCGCGCTCCAATTGATGGGCGTGCAGGAATTATTAATGTGTTCCCTGGCTCCTTGGTAGCACCTGGCAATATCGTAACCACCACCTCAAGCTCTACCGCAACCACTGCCTTAGGTGCGATGGTCACAATTACTCAGCTAGACCCCATCAACGTGCAATTTATCGTGGGCGAGGACAATATCCCTTTATTGATGCAAACTGATCCTGCCAACTTAAAGGTATCGGTGACGGTAGGCGATAACCGTACCCAGGTCTACGAGGGGAAAGTCTTGGTCATCGATAACCAGGTTGATCCAGCAATCGGGGCGGTTCGCGTTAAGGCACAAATTGCGAATGACAAACGTACTCTATTGCCTGGACAATTTGCTCGGGTCAAACTTGAAGCCAATATCTTAAAAGACGCCATTTTGGTTCCATCCCAAGCGGTAGTGATTAATCCGCGCGGACGCTTTATCTATGTAGTGGGCGCTGAAGATAAGGTGAACCTCAAACCGATCAAAGTGAGTTATGAGTACCAGGGCAAAGCTGCTATCACAGGCGTGGAGGCTGGCGAGCGCGTGGTAATCGAAGGCAAACAGAATCTACGCCCCGGCACCAAGATCCGAGAAAACAAGGCAGCGCCTGCGAAGCCTGCTGAGGCTCCCAAACCTGAATCCAAACCTGCTGACAAAAAATGACGCTCTCTGAGCTTTGTATCCGACGGCCTGTTATGACCGTCCTGCTCTCAGTAGTGACGGTCATTGCTGGCGCAGTAGCGTACACCCGTATTCCGGTTGCGGCCTTGCCTAGTTTTAATACACCAGTAATTTCTGTATCAGCCTCATTGCCAGGCGCCTCTCCCGAAAATATGGCGTCTTCGGTTGCCCTGCCTCTCGAGAAGGAGTTCTCGACCATTGATGGCATCACGGTGATCAGTTCCACCAATTTCTTGGGAACAACAAACATCACCCTCGAATTTAATAACGATCGCGACATTGATAAAGCCGCGGTTGATGTGCAAGCGGCACTGTTGCGCGCCCAGCGTCGCTTACCGATCGAGATGACCGTGCCACCCTCCTATCGTAAGGTCAACCCTGCCGATGCGCCGGTCCTCATCATCGGCATGACCTCGCCGTCGATGGATTTATCCGAGCTCAACGATTACGCCGAGAACCTGATTTCTCCAACGCTATCCACGATTGATGGGGTGGCTCAAATTATTGTGTATGGCATTAAGCGCTATGCCATTCGTGTGCAAGCACGGCCCGACTCCCTAGCAACCCATAACCTCACGATGGAAGATCTCTCGATCGCCATCAATAAAGCGAACTCAAATACCCCCGTGGGTGTTTTAGAGGGCCCACGGCAGCTACTCACTATTTATGCCAATAAGCAATTAGT
>JBDLUB010000009.1:0-13433 GCA_039805525.1 Pseudomonadota bacterium
GTTGTTCCTAGGTCAATTCCAATAATTTTTCCCATAATGGCTCCAAATGATGGTGAGGCGTTGTTTCGAATAATGACTAGATGGGGGCAACTTAGCTTATTTCAAGGGCTCTAAGTCCTTGAAATAATTGGCCCAAACTTATTTTGCTTGGCTAACCGTCACCAAAGCCGGCCTTAATACACGATCGGCGATCAAAAAGCCCCTTTGCAAGACCGAGACCACCGTATTGGGTTCTTGGTCAGATGGAACCATGGAGATTGCCTGATGCTGGTGGGGATCAAATTTAGCCCCAGGCTCAGGGTTAATCTCAACCAAACGGCCTTTTTCGAAGGCAGCAATGAGTTGCTTTAGGGTGATCTCAAGACCTTCCTTAAACGCTTTTGCATCGCCAGCCTCAGTGGCTAAGGCGGCGTATAAGCTATCGCTCACTGGAATCAAGTGCTCCGCAAAACTTTCAATAGCAAATTTATGGGCTTTTGCAATGTCTTCAGTAGCACGACGACGAATATTCTCACCCTCAGCTTTGGCACGTAAGAAGTTATCTTGCATTTCAGCAAGCTTCGTCTTGAGCTCTGCTAACTCCTCTTCGATACTCAGGGGAGGCTGTTCATTCACTTCGGATGTTGTGTTATCAGCCGCTTGCTGCTCAGATTTGTGATCACTCATAGTCGTTCCACCTTGTTTTCTGCATTTTATATGGGGTCAGTGATCACCCATTTCAAGGGGAGTGGTTATCCAGCAGTAATCGCGGCCTCTGCTGCTTGGGCACGCTGATTGCGAAGCTCCAAAACTACAGGGGACTCGAGCGCTGTTGACCAGCCATGCATATGCTCTAAAGCAATGGTGTGCAAAGCCGAAATGAAATTAGTATCGTCATTCAAGCATGGGATATAACGATACTCTTTGCCACCATGCTCATGAAAGATCTCTTGACCTTCCATAGCAATTTCTTCCAAAGTCTCTAAACAGTCAGCCGGGAAACCAGGGCAAACAATATCCATATGGGGGCAGCCTGCCTTTCCAAGCTCTTCAATCGTTAGGGCGGTATAAGGCTTTAACCATTCGGCACGCCCAAAACGCGACTGAAAGGTGACGTGATAATTAGACGGCTCTAATCCAAGAGCCTCTCCTAGTAAACGGCCCGATTTCAAACATTCGCAATGATAGGGATCGCCTTGCATCAAATTTCGTTTGGGTAAGCCATGAAACGACATGATAAGTTTGGCGCCCTTTGAAAAATCGGGTCGGCCATGTTGCGCCCAATACGCCTCAATCTGCTGACGTAGCGACTCAATGTAAGCGCCATGATCATGATAGTGCTTCACAATTCGAAGTTCGGGTTGATTGCGCCATGTTTTAAGGACCGAGAACACTTCATCAAAACTTGAGGCGCTCGTCGTCGCTGAATATTGAGGGTACAAAGGCAATACTAATAAACGCTCAACATTTGCATCTTGAAAACGTTTGAGGACTTCGGAAATAGATGGTTTACCGTAACGCATCGCCAGGTCCACGATCACATTGGAATCCTTGCCCGCAAAGCGATCCCGCAAACCCTGAGCCTGTGCTTGCGAGTAGACCAATAAAGGTGAGCCCTCTTTTAACCAGATCGAAGCATATTTCTTCGCTGAGGCGCCGCTGCGAATTGGCAAAATAATCCCGTGCAAAATGAACCACCAGATAATGCGCGGAATTTCAACGACCCGGGGGTCCGACAAAAATTGCTTTAAGTAGGTTTTCACCGCCGCGCGCGTGGGCGCCTCTGGGGTACCCAGATTAATCAACAAAACACCAGTCCGTGAGGTTCTTAAATGAGGGTTTGTTTTCAAAAGTGATCCAATCATCAAGAGGAGCTCAAGGCGCCACTTAATAGCTTCGAGGTGATATCCACAATCGGAATCACGCGATCATACGCCATTCGAGTGGGCCCAATCACGCCGAGCGTGCCCACCACTTGCCCATCCACGCTATAGGGAGCGCTGATCACTGCCAAATCCTCATAAGGTAACAACTCGCTTTCCCCACCAATAAAGATCTGGATGCCATCAGCATGACTGGATACATCCAACAATTGCATTAGCAAGGATTTTTGCTCGAGCATATCGAACATTTTGCGCAATTTACTCAAATTGGAGCTCAACTCACCCACATCGAGTAGATGGCGCTCTCCCGAGATCACCACATCCGGGTGATTTAATCCCGTATCGCTCACTCCATTCTCCAGGGCGAGCGCCATTAATCCAGCAATGTCACTCCGCAAGTGATCTAGCTCTGCCCGTAAGCGACTGCGAACCTCTGAAAAACTCTTTCCTGAGAAATGCGCATTAATGAAATTACTTGCCTCAGTAAGCTGTGCAGGGCTGTAATCTTGGTTAGTCGGCAAGATGCGATTTTGCACATCCCCCTCGGGAGTCACCAAAATTAACAAAATCTTGCCTTCGCCAAGGCGCAGAAACTCAATATGTTTAAAAATCTGGGAGCGCTTCGGGGTCATGACTACGCCAGCAAAATGCGTCAGATTGGATAAGAGCTGAGCTGCAGAACTGATCACCTTTTGGGGAGCATCGGGATATAGTGATTGCTCAACCTGTTTAGAAGCCACCTCCTCTAGGGGTCGAATGGTCAACATCGTGTCGACAAACAAACGGTAACCACGCGGGGTTGGAATGCGTCCGGCTGAAGTATGAGGACTGGTCACCAAACCAAGATCCTCAAGATCGGCCATGACGTTCCGAATCGTCGCTGCCGAGAGATCCAATCCTGAAAAGCGTGACAGGGTCCGCGAGCCTACTGGCTGGCCTTCCTCGATATATCTCTCGATTAAGGTTTTGAGTAGAACTTTTGAGCGATCATCCATGATTGGAGTAATTTTATGCCTATGGTTTAATCGTCATATGTTAAGCCCATCAAGCAAACCCTTGCAGAAGAAGTTTAGGCGCGTAACCCTTGTGGGTAAGCACCAAGCAGATGGTATTGGCCAGCATTTACTTGAATTGGCCCAAATCCTCACCAATCATGGCTGCGAGCTCAGTATTGAAGGGTCCACGGCCGCCCATTTGCCAGAGGCCAATTTGCAGGTTATCCAGCTCCAGGATTTTCAGAAATCCACGGATTTGGCGGTGATTTTGGGGGGTGATGGCACCATGCTCGGCATTGGTCGCCAGATCGCAGGTACGGGGGTGCCGCTCTTGGGAATCAATATGGGGCGCTTGGGCTACATGACCGACATCCCTTTTGAAGAGGCCAAAACGGTTCTACCGCTCATGATTGATGGTCATTATGAAATCGATGAACGATCGCTTCTAGAGGCTACTGTATGGCGCAACGATCAAGAGATTCATCGTGGCCTAGCCTTAAACGATGTGGTCGTAAATCGTTCAGGACTCTCAGGGATGGTGGAGCTCAAGGTGCATGTCAACGGCTCTTTCATGTACAACCAGCGCTCTGATGGCCTAATCGTGTCCACCCCAACCGGTTCAACCGCATACGCCCTCTCAGCAGGTGGCCCCATTTTGCATCCCCGCGTACCAGGGATTGTGCTAGTACCAATCGCCCCCCATGCCCTCTCCAATCGACCCATCGTGTTGGCCCAAGAGTCCCAAATTACGATCGAAGTTGCCGGTGGCCGAGAAGTGATTGTGAACTTTGATATGCAATCATTAACTAAATTACAAATCGGTGATCGGGTTGAGGTAAAGCGCTCGAACAAATCCATCTCCCTCCTACATCCACTGGGACACAGTGATTACCAGACCCTAAGAGAAAAGTTGCACTGGAACGAGTATCCTTCCACGTTTTAATCTGGGCAAATCAACATGCTTCAATCATTAGCATTGCGTGATTTTGTGATTGTGGATCACCTAGAACTTGATTTTGGCTCGGGTTTTAGTGTTTTAACTGGTGAAACCGGTGCAGGTAAGTCGATTTTGCTCGATGCTCTCGCCCTTGCCCTGGGCGAGCGTGCCGATACCAGTCAAATTCGTGAAGGCTGCCAACGCGCAGAGATCGCTGCCATTTTTCAGGTTGAAGAGGATCTACAAGATGAAATTGCAGCATGGCTAGGCGAGGCCGACTTCCCGCTCGAAGATGACCATCGGATTGTGATTAAACGCAGCATAGATCATTCAGGTCGCAGCAAAGCCTACATTAATGGCAGCGCGGCCTCATTAAATCAATTACGCGAACTGGGTGATCGTCTGGTGGATATTCATGGGCAACACGCCCACCAACTCCTTCTCAAGGCCGGTGCACAACGCGAGCTGCTCGATCGACATGCCAATCTTCATGACCAAGCAGCAATTGTGGCGCAAGCATATCAATCCATGAATGCCACTGCCAAGCAATTACAGCAAGCTGAAGCAGCCGGCGCCGATTTACAACGTGAGCAAGAACGTCTCCAATGGCAGCTCGATGAGCTCAATGAAATTGCACCACAAGCACACGAGTGGGAAGAAATCCAAACTGCGCATGCACGTCTAGCCAATGCTGCCAAGATTATTCAGGGGATTGAGCTTGCGATTGATAGCCTCAGCGATTCTGAGCAATCGATTGAATCACAACTTCATCGAGTACAGCATGCGATTGATGATTTAGTGAGGCATGATCCTAATTTGAATGAGATCAATGAAAGTCTTCGTAATGCTCAAATTCAAATTGACGAGGCGATTCATGGATTAAATCGATACCGACAAAAAATGGATTTGGATCCAGATCGTCTTGCAGAACTCGAAGCCCGAATGCAGGCTCTCCATACTGCGGCCCGCAAATACAAAGTCAATCCCGAGCAATTGCCAGAACTCTGGATTAGCTCTCAAGAAAAATTAGCGGCCTTCACGGCAGCACAAGATATCGAGTCTTTGCGTCAAAAATTTAAGGTTCAAGAGTCTGAATTTCTGAAACTTGCTAGGGATTTATCAAAGCGTCGTCATCAGGCAGCCGCAGAGCTCAGCCAAGCCGTCAGCGATGCGATGCAGCACCTCGCAATGGCAGGCGGTAAGCTGCAAGTTCTTGTGAGTCCAAGCGAAGCCAGTCGTCATGGAATCGATCAAATTGAGTTTCTGATCGCCGCGCACAGCGGCAGTACACCTAAGCCTTTGGCCAAAGTTGCCTCTGGGGGAGAGTTAGCACGCATTAGCTTAGCCATTAGCGTCATTACCAGTAAGGCAAGCTTTACCCCAACCCTCATCTTTGATGAGGTGGATTCTGGCATTGGTGGAGCAGTAGCTCAAACGGTTGGCGAACTTTTAAAGCAACTGGGTCAGTCCCATCAAATCCTTTGTGTCACTCATCTAGCTCAAGTGGCCGCCCAAGGCGATCATCATTTCAAGGTTAGCAAACAAGCGTTGGATGGCAAAACCCATTCCGAAGTCAGGAGTTTGGGCCGTCAAGAACGCATTGAAGAAATTGCTCGGATGCTAGGTGGCGCAACCATTACTGACACTTCGCGGCGACACGCGAGAGAACTGCTAAACCAAACCTAAAGTCAATTAAACAGGTTGTGAGGGAGCGCCAAAGACTGCGTCCCACAGTTTAGTCACGCACGCTTTTGCTTTCGCAAAATCAGGGTGCTCATGGATGGATACCCGAATTTTTTCCGCTCCGTCCAGACGTAATCGATGTTGTTGGGCCCGAAACATGCGATAGGCATTCCCAATTTCAAGCGCATCCATCTCAGAAATTAACTGGTGCTTTGCGGCAATTCCTAAAAGTGCAATATTGCCTAAGTTACCCAATAAATCAGGGTACTGGCGAGCGAACCCTAAAACCAAATATTGAACAATGAATTCAATATCGACCATGCCGCCGGGATCATGCTTTAGATCAAAATCGTTGGAGGGATTAGGATGGCCAGCATGGACCTTATGGCGCATCTCAATAATTTCATGTTTGAGATCAGAATGATTTCGTTCGTGGGCAAGAACCTCTTTGCGTATCTCTTCAAATTGGGCTCCTACCTTTGGATCGCCAGCAGCAAACCGCGCCCGAGAAATGGCTTGATGCTCCCAAACCCAAGCAGCGTTATCCCCCTCGCGCAATTGATAGCGTCGAAAGGAATCAAGGCTAGTTACCAAAAATCCTGCGGCTCCATTGGGGCGCAGGCGAGTATCGATTTCAAATAAAGTGCCGGCAGCGGTCAAGGTCGTCAACCAATTAATCATGCGCTTACCGAGTACCGAATAAATCTCCTGAGCCGCATAGTCGGTTGAAGATGCGTCATACAAAAACACGAGATCAAGATCTGAGGCATAGCCTAACTCTTTACCGCCTAATTTCCCATAGGCAATCACTGCAAATGGCGGTAGATGTTGAGGATTGAGACCAAACTTCTCTGCAACCGATGGCCAAACGCGCTCATAGGTTGCCTGCAATATCAAATCAGCCAACGCAGATAAGCGATCACTCACCCGCTCAGTAGTTAGACCTTCTGGAGCACCTATTCCTAGATCAGCTAGGAGAATCAAAAAAGTTTCAGTGTGATGCGTTACCCGCAGGATATCCATGGCATGATCTGGGCTCGCCCCATCTGCAAGGGCGTCATCTAAACGCAAATCAAGATTTGCCTTTACTTTGTACCAATAACTCTCAGGATCATGAATCAGCTCAGATTGCGCATTAGCTGATAACAGATCGTCTAATAAATGAGGGTGCCTTGCTAAATATTGAGCAGCCCATTTCGAGGCATTGAGAAGCATCAATACTTTTTGCAAGGCATTGGAGTTCTCGGCCAGAATAGATAGATAGGCGCTACGACGACAAATGGCCTCTAAGAGATCAAAAAATCGCAAGAGGGTTTGATCTGCATCGTCTGGATGATCAGCCTCAATATCATTCGCGGCTTTTTTTAATAAGCTTCGTATCGTAAGTCGACTTTTCTCTGGCAGTGATTTGGCACGGGAGCTCTCCTGCCAGGCGCTCCACCGCTCATTAGCCATGGGAAATAAATCAGCATTGGGTTGCCAGCTTGCGTCGTTTGCATCAATTTGTAAACGATTACTTTCGTCTAAGGCAAAGGCCTTTTCAAAATAACGCGCCACCTGATTTTGATGCTCGGTAAGCGTTTGCATAAACTCTTCGAGACGCCCTTCTTGATTCGGTCCAGCCATGGCTTGCGCCAACTGCGCTCTCGCATCATCCTGCTCAGGTAAATAGTGTGTCTGCTGGTCTTCCCAAATCTGGATGCGATGCTCTAAACGCCTCAGAAACACATAAGCAGATTTGAGGGCTTTAATTTCTTCTGCGCTCATCAGCCCACCCTCTTGCAATCGATCTAAGACCTCAAGGGTTGGACGAATTCGTAAGCGCGGATCAGTGCCGCCCCGCATTAACTGAAACATCTGGGCTAGAAACTCAATTTCACGGATTCCACCGCGGCCTAACTTAATATCACGCGATCGCCCGCTGCGTTGATTACTCCGCTTATCTGCCTCTCGCTGAATTTGTGCATGCAACTCCCGAATGGCTGCAATCACACCGTAATCTAAATGGCGGCGATAAACAAATGGCCGAATAATTTGCTCAAGCCCCTTCTCACATCGAACATAATCGGGGTGTGATATGGGCGGATAAATCATACGGCCTTTAATCCACGCATAGCGCTCCCACTCACGTCCTTGGACAAACAAATACTCTTCGAGCATTTCTAGACTACAAACTAAGGGTCCAGAATCCCCATTAGGTCGCAAGCGCATATCCACCCGGAACACAAATCCATGCGCATCATGCTCAGAAATCATTTTGATCAGACGCCGGCCTAGCTTCGTAAACCACTCGTGGTTTGAAATCGAACTTGCCCCACGTTGGGTCTCACCTTCTTCCTCGTACAAGAAGATCAGATCAATATCCGAGGAAAGATTGAGTTCACGACCACCCAATTTACCCATCCCGACAATGAGAAGTGGCAGTTCATAGTCTTCGGTCCGAGCCCAAGGTAGACCAAACCGCTCTTGTAAATCCGCACGAAGATAACGCACGACTAGCCCAAGTGCTTGTTCCGCAAAATAGCTGAGTGCCTGGGTTACCTCCAATAAAGGGGCCAGTCCATTGAGGTCTCGGCAACCAATCCAAAGCATCAACTGTTGACGAACTAGCCGTAGCTGACTCATGAGTGCCGCCTCATCCAACTCCTGACGATCGAGAGCCCGGTTTATTGGTAGGAGCAACTGATCGATTTGGGTAGCATCGACCTGCGTATGCATGCGCTCCTCCAACCAAATGCGCCAATCCACGTGGGCACTTAGCCAGCGATTTGCATAAAGGGAGTTTTTCTCCAGAAAAGAAAGGGCGTCTTGATTGGAAACCATACCTTATCTTAATCGCTACTAGCCCAATCAACGAAGGGTGTCGGATAATGGATAGCAATGACAGAAAAAAAGTATCCGTTACGCCTCAAAGACCTTCTCACGATGCGGCCCGACGCCACCTCGTGGTCACGTTGGTCTCGCCGTCTGGCAATTTTGGCTCTCGTTACAGTTGGACTCATGATTCTTGGACATCTGGTAATCCGTTTCATCATTTGGCCCCAACTCGAAACCTCAAAACCCGCTGTCGAAAAGTTACTGTCACAGCGCATTGGCGTTGAGATCAAAATCAATGAACTGAATGTCTACTGGCAAGGGATCCGTCCAGTATTTGATATTCGCGACCTAGAATTTGTGGTCGACGCCAAACGCAATCCATCCACTATTCCAGGTACACCCCATTTAAAGATCGCTGAGATCCGAGGGGAACTGAGTTGGTCATCGTTTTATCACCTCAAACCCTATTTCACAAAATTACATGCGAGCAATGCGGTGATTCAAATCACTCGTGACTCACAAAAACGTTTGTTTGTCGCTGGCATTCTTGCGGGTGATGGCGGCGATGATTTCCATCTCGAAAATTGGTTGTTTAAACAAGGTGATTTGAAGATTTCTGATATCAATATTCTTTGGAAAGATTTCTCAAAATCCAATGCAGATGCGGCGGCCCTACGCATCGAGTCCATGCAACTACAAAATGGAATTCGGCAGCATGAGCTCGATGCCGCTATTTATAGTCCATGGCATCAAGGCAGCCTAATCCTCTCGGGAAAATTTTCTCACCATCTTGGTGGGCAAGCAGGTCATTGGCGTGATTGGATTGGTGACTTTCAGTGGAAGGTCGCGCAGCTTAATCTCGGCCAATTTAGTCGTGATTTTGAAATCCCTTTTAAACAACTCAGTGGGGTGCTGGACTCATCGGGGTCAATCACCTTAAATAAAGGTATCCCCGATGGCGGACAGTTCAAACTGGCAATCGAGCAGCCGGTTTTTCAACAATCAAAGAGTAATCAAGCGCTTGAGTTTGGACGTCTGGAAATGGAAGCGAAGCAATTCACCTCTGGAAAGTTCATTTCGCTTGGAGTCCAGCAATTTGCCTGGTTAAACAAGAATCAAAAACCAGGAACCCCGATGGAATCTCTGGCACCCATGACCTTTGGCTGGCAGGCGCCCAAAGGCGATGGCGAGCTTGAAAAGTTTGCATTCTCCTCGGCAAAAATTAGTCTTGAGAACCTCAGTCTGTTTGCAATGAATCTGCCCATTCCCAATCGAATCCGTCAAGTTTTAGAACAAACCGAACCGCGTGGTGATCTGATCGATGTTGATATCACATGGGCTGAACCAAAATCCAATATTCCCCTAATTGGTGGCCTCTTAAGTGGCCAAGGACCTAAATTTAATATTACCGGCACCCTCAATCAGGTGGGCATCAAGGCTTACCGGGACACTATCCCAAGCATTACCAATTTGAGCGGTACGGTTACCACCAATCAAAACCAAGGTAGCATCAAACTCAACTCACAAAATTTGCGATTAGTAATTGCCGACTTTTTAGCAGAGCCGCGTCTGCAGTTCGATAGTGCAAGTGGAACACTCAGTTGGTCATTAAAAAATAAACAGTGGCAAATCGGCTTTAATCAACTCTCTGTTAACAATTCGGATATTGATTTAGTTGCTAATGGCAATTACCTAATTGGGAAAGAGAAGGCACCGGATACCTTAGATCTCAGCATTCAATTTCCCCGCGGAAAGACTGCAACAATCTACCGCTATCTACCTGCAGAAATGTCAAAGGATGCGCGCGCCTATATTGAAAAAGCATTTGTCGGTGGCGAAATCAATAATGGGCGCCTCAGAATCAAAGGGGATCCTAATTTGGCGCCTTATGATGTTCCAGGCGCCGGCGAATTTACATTGAATCTACCAATCTCCAAAACAGTTTTTCGGCCAGCCCCCCTCTTCCCATCTACAAAAGGCAGCTGGCCTGAATTCACGGAAGTCAATGGTGTTGTTTCGATGCAGCAAGCCAAACTGATGGTGGCCGTCAAGGATGCTCGCTACCAAGGTCTGCAAATTCAAAATGTCAATGCAGAAATTCCAAATGTTTCTAGCGCGAAGCCTGTCCTCAATCTCAAAGGAAATATCACGGGCCCGATCAATGACATGATGGACTATCTTCGAACAACACCAATTCTTCTCACCCGTCCAGAGTTAGCAAAGAATCTGAAGCTATCAGGGCCGGCAAAACTTGATCTAGACCTCCTTTTACCTCTGCAAAATACGGACGACGTTAAATTAAATGCGTTGCTGAACTTAAATAACAATGTCGTCGTTTGGTCTGACCTTGCTCCTTTTAATCAAGTACGAGGCACCATTCGCATCACCGAAGATCTACCCCGCTTTGAACAGGTGAGCGCTGAATTCTTTGGTGGCACCATTAACATTCGACAAAATACGACGCAATCTCAAACCAAACAAGATCTTTATGATCTCAATGGAACAATTGATCTTGAACGCCTTGAGCGTCACTATATCAATCAAGTGGGTCGCCAATCTCAGCAGCTCTTAAAGGCATTGGATGGTAAGGCTGTATTTAAAGGCAAACTGGGTATTACTAGTAACACAACGGATCTCAATCTCGACTTCGATTTGAGTGGTCTTAGCACTGCCCTTCCGGAACCTCTTAGCATCAAGAGGGGCAACAAACTAAACGGGGTTTTTCGATATCAGTCCAAGGCCAGCGATGGAGCACCCAAGCGAATTGCACAATGGTCTGCACAGATTGGCAAAATAATCACATTGCAAGGAAGACAAGGTACGGATGGCATTGTGGCGCAAGGAATTGGAATTGGTGCTACGGCCATCATTCCTGAGCGCGGTTTGGGTCTCAATGTGCAAGCAAACGATCTCAATATTGATGCATGGCACCGCCTTTTATTTGCGGGTGATGGGGCTAATAGCAATCCCGTTGTCATTAATATGACGGACTCTGTGGATAGCGCTAATGGCCTTCAGGTGTTTACTGCACGTATCAATCAAGCGATTGCCATGAACCGCTTATGGTCGAATCTGAGTGTGAATGCTAAGTTAAGCGGCAATACTTGGCAGCTTAATTTGAAATCCCCCAATCTTGAGGGTGACATTCAATATCAGGAAAGAAAAAATACCGATCTTCTCAAAGGCAAATTGCTTCGTTTACACATTCCTCCAAGATTACCCAATTCGGCAAATTCAAGCGCATCTGCTGACAAAGAGGTATCACTCAATGCGATTCCTGAACTTGATCTAAGTATTGATGACTTTAATTTCAATCAATACAAACCGGGTGCGATCGCAATCAAGACACGTAATAGTACAAATCGCATCACCATTGAAAGTCTAAAAATTAACAACCCAAGTTCATCGTCAACAGTCACTGGCGAATGGACTAGCGATGCCCAAGGCAATAATGAACGTGTTCTGCTTGACGTTAACTCCCAAGTTAAAGATTTGGGTGCGGTAGTTGCCTATTGGGGCAGCCCCAAGGCAGTTGAGGGCGGGAATGGAACAATCAATGCCAAATTGGATTGGAGCGGCCCTCCCTACGATCCGTCCTTTGATACCCTAGCTGGCAATGTCAAGATCAATCTTGAAAATGGTCGTTTACTTCAAGTGGACTCTGGTTTTGCCAAAATTATTGGGGTATTTAGCTTACAAAGCTTATTAAAGTTTGCAAGCTTTGACATTCAGGGCAGCCTTGGCAATGTAGTCACCTCGGGAACCGCCTTTAATACTCTTTCTGGTGACTTTGTTTTGCGTAACGGTGTTGCTCGAACACAGAATTTCACGATGCAACTCAATCAAGCTCGAGTTGCCACCAGCGGACTCGTGAATATTCCCAAGCAAACCCAAGATTTACGAATCACGATCTTCCCAACCATTGATGCAACAGCAGGTGCTCTTGCCCTCTTTGCAGTCAATCCGATTGTTGGCGCTAGCGCACTGATTGGGCAATATTTAATTAGCAATCAACTAAACCGCACACTTCAGACCGATTACCTAGTGCAGGGAAGCTGGGATAAACCTGATGTAATCCCACTGGACCAAAGTGGCCAGCCCTTAGATCCAAAAGTGCTTGAGACCATCCGCTCTCGAAATTTATTGCGCGAGCAAAAAATGCCGCCGGCACCAAGCCCAACAAAGCCAGTCCCCAGCACCCCAGCGCCTGCCAATTAGCGACTAAAGCTTTAGTATTAAGTGGTATGGCAAATAAATTAACGGTAGCAGCGATTCAGATGATTTCATCTGCAAATTTGGCAGATAATCTTCGCTCAGCTGAACGACTGATCAAAAATGCGTCCGACCAGGGTGCGGTAGTGCTTGCGCTACCCGAGTATTTTTGCCTGATGGGCCTTGCTGATACCGATAAGGTCAAAATGCGGGAGTCCTTTGGTCGTGGCCCCATTCAAGACGCGCTTCAAGGCTTTGCTCAAAAGTATCGGGTCTTCTTGATTGCAGGAACTATTCCGCTTGAGGCAAGTGATCCCCAAAAGGTGCTAAATGCGAGTTTAGTATTTAATCCAAAGGGTCAGTGCATTGCCCGTTACGACAAGATCCATTTGTTTGGTTTTCAGACATCGCATGAGCGCTACCAAGAATCTGAAACGATTGAAGCAGGTAACCAAACCACAACGGTTCGCATTATGCATGAGGGCAAAGAGTGGGTGTTTGGTTTAAGTATTTGCTACGACCTTCGTTTTCCAGAACTCTATCGACAGCAAGCTGAAGTTGACTGCCAGGTGATTCCGGCTGCATTTACCCACACCACAGGCAAGGATCATTGGGAGATTTTGCTCCGTGCCCGGGCCATTGAAAACCAGTGCTATTTTTTAGCATCCGCCCAGGGTGGGCTTCATCAAAATCAACGTCGCACTTGGGGTCAATCCATGCTGGTCGACCCCTGGGGCAATATTGTCTCTGAACTTGCCACTGGCGAAGGCTGCGTGCTTGGTGAGCTAGACTCAACTGCACTCGAAGAGGTGCGCTCTAAGCTGCCCGCACTAAAACATCGTAAGCTTATCTAAAAAAACTATGAACTCACTCGCCATCCCAAACCTTACAGCATCCGCAAGCCCGCAAGAGGCTCTCGACATTGCC